>JAYTZS010000001.1:0-2392 GCA_043741885.1 Bdellovibrio sp.
CAAGATAAATTTGGATCTTTCAAAATATCGACCAAACCTAAAATGACCCCCAGTGGAGTCCGAATTTCGTGGCTCATGTTAGCAAGGTATGCTGTCTTCGTCTGACTCGCATTTTCAGCCCGCACTCGCTGCCCTACATTTTTTCTTAAATCGGCTGTCATTTTGTTAATGGCTCGGGCTAGTCGACCCAATTCATCCTCAGACCGCACCGGAACTTCCTGACTGAAGTTTCCCTGACCAACTTGGTCAGCTGTGGAAGTCAGATCTGAAAGGCTACGGCTAAGATTGCGGGTAAACTTGATTGTTAATGTCAAACCCGTGGCTTCTACCGTGAGAACCACGCAAAATAAAATAAACATCAGCGCTTGTTCCAGCCATCGTGAGCCTGCTCCAAGAATGAGAGCAAAGTCATTGTCAAGTCGAGTCAACTGAGTGTTGATTTTCTCGATTTCTAAAATTTCATTGCGCAAAACTGGCGAATTCAATTGCTCGATTTCAATCAGTGGGCGAATCCGATGGGCCGAACTCATTAACTGATCGAAATATTCATCTCCCTGGTTCCACAAAGCCATTGCTTCTTTCAAATAAGAAACTCCACGGAATCGGCGAATCATTTGAACAACTCCGTCGACATCTTCAGGCTGAACTGCACCTTTTAAAAATTCTTCGCGTACGGCCGCTTGTGAAAAATCTGGCTTCTGCAATTCCAGGCGCGCTCTATGATAGCTCAGTGGAATCTGCGAGTATTTTTCAAAATCTTGGTAATAGAGTTTCTCTCCGGTTGTAGCGAACCGATTAAGACTATAAATTGCATTTTTTTGCGCGTTTGACCAAACGGCTTCGCCAGCGACAAAAGCTCTCAAAGAAGACAAGATACTGGTTGCGAATAACAAAGTTATAAGTTCAGAAACGATTAAAACGGCCATCAGTCCGACCACAGCATAAAGCTTTTTGACGACTGACAAATTCTTCCACCATTTAAGCATGTGAACCCCTCTCCGTTAGCTTGCTTTAAAAGCACCTGAAATTTCAATAAATTTAAGATCGTAAATTTGACATCTAGATCAAATGCTGGAGACAGCCTGGTCATAATGACTCGGAGGCAGAATCTGTTTTATTTGGGTCTACTTTTCGCAAGAGCTAATTACATGAGCCAATTAATAGAGATGATTGAGATAAAATTTCTCAACACTAACTTGGAGGAAAAATGAAATCTGAGACTCGCAATAATCCTGACAGCAGTATCCAGAAATTGGGAGAGCTAATCAAAAATATCAAGTTCGCAATGTTCACCACAGTCGACATGGATGGTTCACTCTACAGCCGACCGATGTCCTCTCAGCACCAAGAATTTGATGGGGATCTTTGGTTCTTTTCTAATAGCAGTTCGGGAAAAACCCGATCCATCGAAAAAGATCAACATGTCAATTTAACCTATGCCTCTCCTGAAAAATCAAAATATGTTTCTGTCTCAGGTCGAGCTCAAATCATCAAAGACCACAAAAAAATGGAAGAGCTGTGGAATCCACTGTTCAAGGCTTGGATTCCCGAAGGTCTGGAAGATCCGGAGCTTTGTCTGATCCAGGTGCAAGTCGAAAGCGCTGAATACTGGGACACACCTTCGAGCATGGTTGTCCGCATGGTCGGGTTTGCCAAAGCAGTTGCAACTGGCACTACCTATGAGCCAGGCGAACATGAGAAAGTTCAAATTCGCCACTAGTTCCAATTCTTCCGCTAGAAATCTTCAGCTAGGTAGGCCTAGAGTTGGAAGTTTTATCCTTCTTGGATTTCTTAGCAGATCCTTTGATCAATTGCTGAGAAGTCTGCTCCACCGATGAGAAATCTACATCGGTGGATGGACTTAATCCCGAAAGTGCAGGCCCGGTCACCACACTGCCGTCGGTTGCGAATCTGGATCCGTGACAAGGACAATCCCATGACTTTTCCACAGCATTCCAATGAACAATTCCACCCAAATGCGGGCAGACAGCAGAAAGCTCAGTCACTTCGCCGTTCATATTTTTTGAAACAGCAATTTTTCTCATCCCTTTCTGAATCACAGCTCCTTCGCCCGCTTTCAATTGATCGACATTTTCGACCTCAGATGTTTTCAAATAATCCGTGTACTGCCAAGCGACGTTGATATTTTCTTTTAAGAATTCTAAGCCTGCGTTCAATTTGACACGGGACGGATCGTAAATATTTGTCCATTCGTTGGATCGACCTTGTATAAGGTCTGTCAGCAAAAGTCCGGCAATCGTTCCATGAGTCATTCCGTGTCCAGAATCTCCTGTCGCAATAAATGTATTTTTGTCTCCAGGATTTCGCCCGATAAAAGCAATACCGTCCATTGGCTCCCATACCTGACCCGACCAACGATACTGAAAAGATA
>JAYTZS010000002.1:0-6887 GCA_043741885.1 Bdellovibrio sp.
GGGGCGTGGTCCTTCCACTGCCGCTGAACATCATTCCTTTGCCAGCAAAATGGAAGATTCGTTTTCTTCCACCTATTTATCTGCCGTATGCAAAATCCCAGATGGACGATGCCGATTTGGTGCGAGAGATTGCCGAAGAAATTCAAGAGCAAATCCAAGAAGCACTTTCTGAAGAAGTGCACAAACGAGGGCGAGCTTTTTAGTTAGTTCTGCTGGTCGCCACCAATATCATTTTGAATATTGTACCACTTTTTAATCAACGCGCCTGAATTGGTGATGTCTGTTGAATCTGTTTTAATCAGTTGAGAGATGACTAAAATCGCAATGCTCACTCCGATGGAAAGCAAAAGCACATATTCGACCACCACTTGGCCGGCTTGGTCTCGTCGAAATTTCAGGCCAGTTCGAGATTTCATATTTTTATTTTAAGAGATTCACCAGCGAAGTCCTAGCGAAGAATTCACGGTTCTAGCTTTAGGTCTATGTCTATGACTATGGCGACATCGAAACTGGGTGGGCCGGAGTGTGCAATTCCCAGTTTTGAAATGAGAGCAAAATCTGTTGTAGGATTTCATCCAACTGAGATTCATCAAAAGGCCCCTTCACTCCGATAACAGTGTCATCCATCAAGTGATCTTTGGCGATTGAGAGCTCCGGCACTTCAAAGGAATTCTGGAAACTTTCGGAATTGGGATAGAGCATGACGAGAACAGTTCGATGAATAAAATTATGCAGCTCTTTTGCTCGAGTCATTTCTTTGGAGTAAGTTTTTTGCAATCCCAAATAAATTTTTAAGGCAAAGGGCTCATGCACCTGCGAAAAGTAGATCCGCACAGGACCATCAAAAATGGCTGAGTTGAAAGCCGGATTAAAAAACTTTGAATGCATCAATGCTGTGTACGCGCCCTTCGTGGCCATGGATCCCCCAAAAATCTTCCGGACATTTGTTCTCTCACAAACTTGAGCGTAGGAAGCTTTTGATGGTAAAATCAAAACAATAATGTAAGTTTATAACAGATTGTTTAGAAATTGACGCAAGCTCGCTGACAGCGTTTCAGGACTCAGAAACGAACAAGCTGCCCTGCGAATAAATTCGGTCGGGAAAAAAGCTGCCGGCTGAATAAAAAAGTGAAGTCCAATCAAGCTCGCTGCAAATAAAATCAGCAGATTTCCCAACCTCAAGACTGCCGATTTGATCCTCTAAACTGAGCGCATGAGAAGCTCCAACTGTGTAAGCTGCAATGACTTCCGGTAAACTCATGTTCATTTCAAGTCGCGCTAAGAGCCCGGTCAAGCTGATGTCCTGAGAGGGACAGGTCCCTGGATTGTAATCTGTGGCCAGCGCCACTCGAGCTCCTGCTTCGATCAATTTTCGAGCTGGTGGAAATTTACATTTCATATACATGTCGGCCATTGGCAGTAACACCGCGGTCGTAGAAGATTGTGCCAGCTTTTGAATCTGCGAATTCTTTAGCTGGATCACATGATCTGCCGACACAGCTTGCAATTCAACAGCAAGGTCGGTCCCTCCACTAAGAGTCAACTGATCGGCATGAACGACTAACTGAAAACCGAGGGACTTGGCTTTTTCCAAATAGCTCCGACTGAAATCCTTTTCAAAAAACCCGGTTTCAATCCAAATGTCCAGGCGGTCAGTCAACTTGCGGACATGTGGCAGTATTTTCTCGAGATATTTTAAGTAAAGCGTAGCAGACTCGAATTCTGGTGGAACAGAATGAGCTCCCAAAAACGTGGGGACTACCCGAATAGCTTTCAAACTTCGAATGGCATTGAGTGATTTGATTTCATCTTTGTGAGTTAGGGCATAGCCGCTTTTGATTTCCAATGTGGTGACACCTTGGCGAACAAAACTCAACACTCGCGATTCAGTCAGTTTCTGCAACTGGCCTGCCGTCAGCTTCCGAGTTTCTTTCACAGTGGAAAAGATTCCACCGCCCTGTTTAGAAATCTCTTGATAACTGGCTCCGCGAAGGCGCATCTCAAATTCGGCCGAGCGAGAACCGGCAAACAGTGAATGAGTATGGCATTCCACAAATCCCGGAAGCACAGTGGCTGTGTTCAAGTTAATTTCTTGAGAATCACGGGCAAAAGCTTTCGGCAGCGCTTTTTCAGGTCCGACCCACTGAAGAAAACCGTCATTTGTAACCATGGCAGCTTTGCGAATCAAACTGAGATCAGTTTCTTGAATCTGTCGCCCTTGTTTCAGGGCAGCAGCTTGCAAACTTAAGAGAGTGTCAATTCCACGAAAGACTTGGGTTTTCTTTTCAGACATGGCTACATCATTCTATGTGGCTATTCACAAGACAAGAAGCAAAAAATGCAGATCATAGGGCGCAAGAATCAGGCCTATTGGCCGAGACTCTGATGGACCGAGCTGGCTTCCTTTCGGCTGAGGCCATTCAAGAGGAAGGAAAAAAGCGTGGGCTCTCAAAACAAGCTGTGATTCTTTGTGGCTTCGGACACAATGGCGGCGACGGTTTCGTGGTTGCGACAAAACTTTTCAATTCAGGCTGGGACGTCACCGTCATTGCTCCTTCCACGGGCCCATTCTCAGATCTTTGGAAAAAAAAGAGAGGACAGTTCAAGGGCCGAGTTGTGGAAATAAGTTCGCTTGGCGATTCGAATGACTCGCCCTTTCTAAAATCTGCGATTTGGGTCGATGCTTTTTTCGGGATCGGTCTCAACCGTGCTTTAACAATGCAGCAAAATAAAATCCTCGCATGGATCAATCGCCAACCTGGCTTGAAATTCTCGCTCGACGTTCCCTCTGGTTTGGACTGTGACACTGGAAATCTTTTTGGTCAGTGCTTTCGAGCCGATTTCACTTTGACCATTGAGCGGCCCAAAGTTGGTTTCTATTTCAATCGCGGATCTG
This sequence comes from Bdellovibrio sp., assembly GCA_043741885.1. GTDB lineage: Bacteria > Bdellovibrionota > Bdellovibrionia > Bdellovibrionales > Bdellovibrionaceae > 21-14-0-10-47-8. The sequence goes on from JAYTZS010000002.1 coordinate 2,897, forward strand.
AATTTTGCGGACAGATTCGAATTCTTCAAATTGGTTTTTCGAAAGAAATGATCGCCCAAACTGCAAAGCGTGCCTTTCTACTCCCACCAGCCTTAGCAGCTAGGTGGATTCCCACCCGCCTTGCGACAGACCACAAAGGCAAAGGTGGAAAATGTTTTATCTGGGCTGGAAGTCCGGCCATGCCCGGAGCCGCAATTTTAGCAGCTCTTGCCTGCAGTCGAGCTGGTGCCGGTTACATCTATGTCAGTGAAGAAAAAGTTCTGGCTGCCTTTCCAGAAGCCATACCTATGAGCATTCGAAAATTAGCAAAAGTTCAAGCGGCTTTGATTGGTCCTGGGCTCGGAGTGAATTCACACACTGAAAGGGCCGTTAAAAAATTGAGAAGTTTAAATTTGCCCGTGGTGATAGACGCCGATGCACTTTCAGCCATTTCAACCAATCCAAAAGCCTACTTTCCTTTGCCATCTCATTGGATTGCCACCCCCCATGTAGGGGAACTTTCCCGGGTGTTGAAAATTTCAGTTTCGGAAATTGAATCCAATCGCTTGCTGGCAGCTGAAAAAGCCCAAAAATACTTCGGCTGCGTCGTCGTGTTGAAGGGTTTCCACACTGTCGTTTCAGTGCCCGGATTTTCGATTGTTGTGCCGACTGGAAATGTGGCTTTAGCCAAAGGCGGAAGCGGAGATGTTCTTGCCGGATTGATTGTCGGGCTTCTCAGCCAACAGATAAGCCCAGACCGCGCGGCTCTTTTGGCAGTCTATCTTCACGGCGAAATGGCTGATCATTGGATCCGCTCAGGTCGAGATTATCTGAGCCTGACCCCGTCTGATTTGATTGCACAGATCCCATTTGCTTTGCGGCGCCTTCGCGCAAAATCTGATTCAGCTTTGAGGTAAGAGAACTTCGGAGAATTTACCAATCGCATCGAAGACCTCGATCTGTTCAATCGGAATTCCAGCTTGTAATTGCAATTCGGCTAGCAATTTTTGTCTCTGAAGAACGAGCTGTTTTGGAATTACAAACGCCAAGGCACGGTCGAAGGCGAAAAGATCTGAAATTCGGAAAAGGATTTGCAGAGTTTTGATATTTTTGAAGGACATTGTGGATTCACCGAGCACACAATTCTCCGATTTCTGAAAATAAAATTGGCCACCATTGTGCTGAAACCTGGTTTGATCAAAAAATCGGATTTGCACCTGAATCAATTCCGCTCCAGCTCCTGAGGCATCATTTTGAAGCCGAGCTTGAGACCAAGAAAGAAATTGAATTGGGTCTGAAAACTGTTTGGACAAGATCTCTATACTCAGCTCAGTCAGCCAACATTGAACAGAGGTTAGATTCACTGTCATTCCTGACAGGAGATCAATCGCCTTGGAAAATCCGGCTGCAAAGTGAATTGTCTGAAATCTCCCCCGCAAATCGATTTGCAGAGGGACCTCATGAAAGAAAATAGGAGCAAAGGCCGGAGACTGTATCGAAGCCTGCATGAGTCGTCCTAAAACTTAAAGTCGACCAGTGAGGACCGATTCATTGCGCTCGATGTGAGCTGATTTTTTCGCATTTTCGATCCAAGATCGAAATAAATCAGAGGAGCGCTCTCGAGCCAAGGTGGCTTCAGGATCTTTGTCTGCTTTTGCAGTTTCCTTCTTGCTGCCTTTTAATTTTAAAACATATTTTTCGCCGTTGTCTTTCACCACTGTCGGATAGAGAGTTTTTTCTTCCGTTAGTTCAAGCGCAGCATGGCTAGCTTCCGCACTGCTTAGCTTAGGAATTGAATCTGCTGCCAGATCAAAATATCCAGTCTCTTCCCAATTGACTCCCATTTTTTTCAACTGATTGTCCACAGCTGAGCTTTCATTTTTGGCAAGACCCTCTTCCAAAGCTTTCATTTCACTGTCGTACATTTCAGTTGCAACTAATTTGTGAGCAATGTCCTTTCGAACTTCGTCCAAGGGCTTTTCCCGAGCTTCTTTTTTCTCGAGCACCTTGATCAAATGGTAACCAAACGGAGATTTGACAGGCTCACTGATCGCTCCAATTTTCCCCTCAAATGCGGCTTTCTCGAATTCAGGAACCATCCGGCCCTTGCCGAAAAAACCTAGATCTCCACCTTTGACTTTGGATCCACTGTCGTCAGAATACTTAGTAGCCAATGCCGAAAAGTCTTCTTTTTCAGCTCGTTTTTTCAGGTCTTGTATTTTCTGCAGCCCCTCAGCTTCTTTGCCGGGTTCTGTTTTAATTAAAATGTGTTGAGCATGAACCTCTGGAGCGACTGAAAATTCGGCTTTGTTTGCTTTATAATACTCGTCCACTTTTTTTGCAAAGTCAGCATTCGCTAAGTGAGTTTGAACATCGGAGTCTGAGATCTTCATTTGACTCAAGACTTTTTCTTTATCGACTCGGGCAAATGCGACATTCTTTTGCGTCTCGTGCAACTGTTTGAGCTTTTCCACTTCAAATGAAAGCGGATGAGAGGCCACTTCAAATAGTTTTTGGGTGCGATTGTTCATTTTTTCTTTGCGAATTTTATTTTCAAAGTCCTTCGCATTCAAGCGATTGGCTTCAAGAATCTGATAATAAAGTTCTCGTTGGAAACGGCCGTCTTTTTGAAAGGCAGTGATATCGTGAACAATCACATCCTGCAATTCCGTGTCTGTTGCCAGAATGCCCTCACTTTTAGCACCTTGAGAGGCAAGCTCTTGAACGATCAAACTTTCAAGAGCCTGCTGTCGAACGAACTGACGCTGGGCATCTCCAATCCCATTGCCACCGAATAAGGGGGCATACATCTGCTCTAAGCGCGACGATTCAGAACTGAGATCTGACACAGGAATCAGAGTGTTGTTCACTCGGGCTGCGGAACCCATGCCTGACCCGGTGCCGCCGTTCAGTCGATTTGGCAGTCCAAAGAAGACAAAGACCAGGATGATCGCTGTGAAAAGGACCATCGCCACAATGCTTTTTGCTGACATTTTGTCTTTTCTAAAACCAGAAAACATTTGCTTTCGCAAATCATTGAACTGCTGACTCATTTATTTCCTCCGAAAAGAAGTTCAGTATCCTTCGAAGCCTTTCGCTTTTTCAATCAAATTTGTGTCAAAGAATGTTGGAAAGCGAAATTCTTTTTGTTAGCGTTAAGAAGAGGGGTCACATTTGAATTTCTTAAATTTCGATCTGAAAAAGGTTTTGTCATTTCTTTTCATCATCTCCCTGCCTTTGATTTCTATCAATATGCAGCAAAAACCCATGGTTCAGGGCTGGTATGACAAACCTTTCAGCTTTGTTGCCTCTGTAACTCAATCTGCCTTTTTTTCCTTCAGTGACGGGGTCCGCGGCAACACACAGCTGTATATCGACTTAATTAATATAAAAAAAGAGAATCTGCGTCTGAAAAGTGTCAATGAAGAGCTACTCGCTAGACAAGAAGTTCAGGTTGAACTGGAAAAAGAAAATGTCCGTTTGAACCAGCTTCTGGAATTCAAAACTCATAGCAAGATGGAATTGGTTTCAGCTCGAATCATGAGCAAGGACCTGATGAGTGACCACAACACAATTCAAATCAACAAAGGCACTCAAAATGGTTTGAAAGCCGGCCAAGCGGTGATCACTGTTGGCGGAGTCGTTGGTTATATTTTTAAACCTGGAACTTTCACCTCGCAAGTTCTCTTGGTCACTGATCGATATTCCGTGGTTGACGGGGTGATTGCGCGCAGCCGGGCCCGAGGAATTGTCGAAGGAAAGAATGCCTCCAGCTGCGCTCTTCGCTATGTGGAAAAGTCGGAGGATGTTGTGCCAGGAGATATTGTCGTGACCAGTGGTTTGGACAATATCTTTCCGAAAGGTTTTCCAATTGCTAAAGTGGAAGCCGTGGAAAATAAATCTTTTTCAGTTTCCATGAAAGTTGAACTCAAGCCAGTGGTCGATCCAGATAAAATCGAAGAGGTCTTTGTCATTCTCAATGCGGCAAGTGAAGATCTCAGCGACCGCGTGT
>JAYTZS010000003.1:0-6885 GCA_043741885.1 Bdellovibrio sp.
TTCGGCCGGAGTTGCTCTCTTGACGGCTTTGGCATCTTTGATGTCGGGGCATGCAGTGAGTCCAAGAACTGCAATGACAGGAGAGATCACTTTGCGTGGTGCTGTCATGCCAGTAGGTGGAATCAAAGAAAAAGTCATTGCGGCTCACCGAGCTGGAATTCAAAAAATTATTTTGCCAAAGAAAAATGAAAGAGATTTAAAGGAGATCCCGGAAGAAGTGAAATCAGAAATGCAATTTCACTTTGTTGAAAATATCAGTCAACTTTTTTCTGTGGCTCTGAATCTTGATCTGAAGTCGGAGCTAATGAATCAAAATTTCGCCATTTCAGGTGTCTCGTCTATTTCTAGTGGTCCAGTCGAGATCTAACTTGGAGTGTGAGCGTGCCTAGACAGTGTAGGATAAATCTCCTACACTGGATGATATCATGAAAGCATTGGTTCTCTCCGGCGGTGGCGCTCGTGGCGCTTATCAAGTTGGAGTTTTAAAAGCTGTGGGAGAGCTAGCGCGTGAAAATGAGCTCTCCAATCCTTTTCAAATTTTCTGTGGTGCCAGCGCCGGCGCTATCAATGCGGCATTTTTAGCAGCGACTTGCCAGGATTTTGCTTTGGGGACCGAGCAGTTAACTGATCTTTGGAACTCCCTTTCTTCGGACCGAGTGTTTAAATCCGATGTTCTGTCTTTGGGAAAAGTTGGCCTGCAGTGGATGGGAGATTTTTCCTTTGGCAGCACGTCTGCGAGCATCCCCAGTCGAGCTCTGCTAGATACTGAGCCTTTGCTTCAACTGTTGCGACAGAATTTGGATTTTTCTCAAGTTCAACAGAACTTAGATTCCGAGCGTTTCCACGCACTTGCCATCACTGCCTTAGAGTACCAAACTTCAGAAACGATCACTTTTGTGCAAGGCAAAGGCGATCTCCCCTCTTGGCGAAAGCCTCGGAGACATTCGGAGAAAGCTCTGATCCGAGCTGAGCATATAATGGCAAGCAGTGCAATTCCGTTGCTTTTTCCAGCCTCTGCCGTGGACCAAAGGTATTTTGGTGATGGCTGTGTAAGAAATCTTTCTCCTCTCAGTCCGGCTCTTTATTTGGGTGCCAGCGAAATTCTGGTCATTGGTGTCCGCGTGCAAAATGAGCTGACTCCGCCGCAAAATAGTTTGCTGTCCTCACGCCCGCCTAGTGTGGCTCGAGTGGGAAATGTCATATTAAATTCTGTGCTGTTGGATGGGATCGAAGTCGATGTTGATCGCCTGGAGCGCATCAATGAATTTATCCGCCGTGTGCCGCAAAACTTGCGAGCCAACCTCAACTTTCGACCGGTGCGATCTTTGCTTATCAGTCCCTCTCAAGATATCGGAAAGATTGCAGCCCAGATGTCGTCACGCTTACCAAGGGTCATACGTTATCTTCTGAAAGGCTTAGGTCCACTCGAGGAGGCTTCAGAAATTATCAGCTACTTGTTGTTCGAAAAAGATTTCACAATGAAATTGATTGAAATGGGCTATGAAGATGGAATGACTCAAAAAAAAGAACTGCTTCAATTCTTATTGGAGCCCGCCGTGGTTGCGGCCGATTGGGAAGGCTTTTAGCTGCCTATTAAGAGTTAGCAAAGACCACCCGAGCGGCTGCCTTAGGTCGAGCGCGAACTGGATTATTGTTTGGTTAGGTTGCTAAATCAGTTCACAATGAGGCTTCAGCCGCCTCACCAGATGTCAGTTTGGAATCTTTAGAATTGATTTTAGAAAGGACTAGAAAAATGAGTACGCCGGTGATCGCAGTGGTTGATGATGAAGTCGATTTGCTTGAAAATTTCAAAGTACTTCTCTCTGATCAGTTTGAAGTGGAATCTTTTTCAAGCCCCAAAGACTTTTTGGCGGCAATTCCAAAGCTAAAAGCAAAAGGGCTTCGTCTTTTGATCAGTGACTTTAAGATGCCGGGGCTCAACGGGCTTGAGATGATTCAAAAAGCTCATGTCGACTTTCCAGATTTGCCATTTATTCTGCTCTCGGGATATCTAGATAAAAAAACCGTGCTTGAGGCGGTCGATATGGGAGTCTTTCAATTGCTTGAAAAGCCCTGCCAACCAGATGTTCTGATTTCAGCGATTGACCAACTTCTGATTGAAGCAGATTTGGCCGATGTGCGAAAGGAAATTCGCGGAATCACCTCTCAGCTTCGAGAGGTGTACAGCTCGGTTCGAATGGCTTTGCTTCAATACATTCCTGAGGACGTGATGGACCGCCTGGTTGTCGACACTCCCGAAGGAAAAGGCATTCAAACCATGAGGTTCGAAGAACTTCTTGAGAAATTGGAGCACCGTCTGGACTCGCTATTGAATTCTGAAAAAATGATCAGTGATCTGCGCAACACTCGAGCCCAAAAATAATCTGAAGACGGAGTTTTCCTATCGCCGAGCCGAGCAAAAAAAACACTGCTGCTCCGAATCCCAATCCTGCTCCTGAGGCTGAGGCCGGGTATTCGCTTTTTATTTTAAAATCGCAGGCTGGCTCACTTGTTCAAGCGGAAGCTTTTCTAAAGAACAGGAAATGGACCGTTTTTAGCACGACGAATTTAAGAGAGACTTTGGCCTACGTCATTCAAAAAAAACCTCAGTATGTGATGATCACCTCTGACCATCCCAATCGGAAGGTGCAGGGCCTGCCAAAACTTCTTCTGCAAGCCCTGCCAGTGCGAGTGATCGGATTTTCCGAAAAAGGCACAGGACTTTCTCTTCGAAATCTTCAAGACATGGGACTTGCATACAATCTAAATCCACCGACATCGGGCCCAGCCATCGAGAGAATGATCCTGAAAATCCGCAAAGACGAAGAAGCAGATTTGCGAAATTACGAAAAACAACGAGCTCTTTTAGAATCTGGAGCTCCCGCTTCAGAGATGATTACTTTCAAGGGTGCAACTCCCTCTTTCGATGAAATGGATCCGTCTTTTGCGAAAGTAAAAGCTGCCTTGAGCCAGATTCTTAAATCAGGTGAAGCTAGTACCGCTGCCCATGCTTACACTCCTGGAGCAGGACCGAGGTTCGAAAAAGGTTTGGCTTACCGCCCAGATCAAGCTTCCTCTGATGAGACAGAAGAAGGTTGGTTTCCCTTTTCGAATTCAGAGTCGGACTCTCGCCGACAGGCAGGGGATGCAGAATGGGAAGATTCTAAATCGGCAAAAGGCAATAGTGAATCTTCGGTGTATGGAAACAACAATTTGGTTTCCACGTTGGCAAGAAATTCGGATGCAGCGGGAAACTTAGCAAGGACATCGGATTCAGGTGATACCCCAAGTTCAGCGAACGACACCCCCTATGATTCAGCGGATAATTCGAATTCGGCAAGCGAATCAAATGACTTTCCCGAAATTGAACCTGGCTCTAGTGATCAGGCTCGGGATTCAGCTAGAGGAAAAAAAGTTCCTATTATGGAGTCCGAATATGTCGGCAGAGCAGGTCCGAAAAACTACAAGCTCACGCGGCTTGAACGAGAAAACGGTTTAGCCGATTCTGTGTTTGTTCGAGGCACTCAAACAGCACTTGAAGAAACTGTGAACCTTAAAAATGTTGATCAGCCTGAGCTGATCAATGAGACCACTCACATTGCTTGCATTCTAATTACCAGCATTCGATTTTCAGGCTATTTGGTTTGCGCGATGGGAGAGAACCGTAAGCTAGACAAAGAGTTCATTGATCAAATTCAAAAACGGCTTTTTACTTTTCTCAGAGCCAACGGCGAACAAGTCCAAGAAAGAGAAAATCTGAGCTTGAAAATTCAAGAAGTCCAATTCACCGGATGGGCGCTTGAGCAGGCTGATTTTTTGCGCAAATCAGTTCATAATGGCAACGAAGTGGCGATGGCTTTTTTTCCGTCAGTGCAAGTTCAAGCCCAACTAGACGATTCTGCTTCTGACAAAATGGTTCAATTGCACATTTCAGATCTAAAAGACGATGTCCCTGTCGAATTTGATTTGTATATCTATATGCCTGAGAACAACAAATATCTGCTTTACACTCCCAAAGGAAAACCGCTCGGAGGATATCAAAAATCTCGATTGATCGAAAAAGGAATCACACATATGCACCTGCACCGCGAGGCGGCGGCGAGTGTGACCAAGTACAAAGCGCAAAATTTTCTCAATGAAAAAATCACCAACTACAAAGACCGCTCAAAAGGCTAAACGTCTTTTCTCTTTTTATATCATAATTTATTATAATTTCTATTTTTTCTTATTTTTCTCACGAAGTCGAGAATTTGCATCCAATCGGTGTTCTTGAAGAGCTTTGACGAAAGCTTGAAATCCTAACACCTGATCTTTCAACAGTTGAAGTGCCGCGGAATCTCCGAGTTCGCCGCTGGCTTGAAGAGTTTTGAAAATATTGATCAAAAAAATTCGTAACGGAAACTGGAATGAATTTCGATATCCCATCACTTGTTGAAGATGTTCGACAGGCCGGATGCCACCGAAAAGTCCGCCAAGGCCAACAAAACAAATCGGTCGATATTCGAAAGAGTCCGGGTAAACCCAGTGATCAATAAAATACTTTAGAGCCCCAGGCATAGAACCATTGTACTCAGGTGTAACCAAAATCAATCCGTCGGCTTGGTTGATTTTTTGAACTGCTTCGCTCCAGCTGAGGTGCAGTCCCGCTCCACCGTACTGGCGTCCGGTCAGCTCCTCAAACGGCAGGTCAATCAAATCGATGATCTCCACTTGTTCGCCAGTTTCAGCATACAACCTTTGGATGAGGTCTGAGATTTGTCTTGTCCTTGAGCCCGGACGGTTGGTCCCGCTGATTATGTACTTCACTTTTGCCTCCGCTTTGCTATCCTATCTTTAGATATGAATGACGTGAAATGGTTTTTATTGAATGATGGACAAGTCACTGGCCCGTTTTCGAAAGAGGATGTCAGTGCCCGCGCCTCTCCTGGCTCCGGAGTGCTGATTTGGGGCCGAGGGCTAGCCGATTGGGTTCAGTCTGAGCGTTGGAACCAGATTTTGAAAGAGGGCGATGGCCCGGCTCGCCAGGGAAAGCTGCTCAATGATCGTTTGTGGAAATTAAAAATGGCAGGTCAAGAGCTCAAGCCCATGTCGCATGATCGCATGATCGATTTTTTAAAGACTCAAACGGATTACAGCGACATTCAAATTTGGACAGATGGCTATACCGACTGGAAAGACATCTATCAGATTCACAAAATCATGGATGAACTGGGCGTCTCCCGGCGCCTACACCCGCGAGTTCCCATCATGGGGACTTTGCAATGCGAAGGCGCAACCGGAAATTTAACCGCTCGAATTCTTTCCATCAGTGAAGGTGGACTTGGTATCACCGACGCTCCCAAAGTCAAAATTGGCGAAAAATTCAAGATCACCTTAAAGAGCCCAAATCTTTTCACTCCGATACTCGCAATGGCCGAAGTGGTTTACGTCGGAACTGAAAATTACGCCGGAATGAAGTTTTCAGGACTTCAGCCCGAATCTAAAAGTGCGATCATAGAGTATGTAAAAAAATTCACCGATGTGAAGAAAAAGCCCTAAGCCCCAAAGTGCTGTTTCGCTTGCTCTGAAATCCTGGGCGCAACACCACTTCAAAGCCAGTGGCTTTCAAGGCCCGTTTCAGATTTCCTGTGCAAGCAAAAGTTGAAAATTGGCAGTTCGGACTGGCGACAGCCTGCAAAAACTGAGTGAGAAAACTCTCTTGCCATAGCAAGGGCGACGTTTTGGAACTGAATGCATCATACATGATGCATTCATATTCAGCAGCCAATGACGTGTTCTCGCTCAGTGCACCCTCCAAAATCCAGTGACCCATTTGGTGAGCTTGAGCGAGCCAATACCGAATTTCCAAAGCCTGAAAAGGCGAATTAAAAAAACTGAGAATTTGATCGTAAATAAAAGTTTGCTCTGGCTTCGCATGATGATGGCACCAAGCTAAAAACTGACTGTTAAGAAATTTCTCAGACTCGAAACTTTTAAGCAGTATTTGATCCGGAGAAAGTTGATGCTTGAGAGCTTCGATAGCTAACAGAATCTCGTTGTAACCCAGTCCCAAGCCGACAGAAAGAAAGTGCCTGCCACCTTTTTTGAGGCTGTCTCTCAGTGGCTCTCCGTAGATCAATTGAGTTTCAGTGTAGGCCCCTCCCATGTGGTGCATGCTTTCCTGGGTTTCACTTTGAGTCCAGCGCAACGTAGGACTGCCATCGTCAGTGGCGATAAGTTGATATCCATTCTCTTGCCACAGGCTGTGCAAGTGAAAATTTCCTTCGGCATCTCCCAAATCCCCTGATTGCACGCTCACCTCGAGGCTTCCAAGTTGACGGATCCTCAGGATGCTGTCAAATCATGGCATGGAAAAAGGTTGGCTGGGACTCCCCTATCGTCCCATTTCAGAATTCTATCACAGTCATTTCGGCGGTAAGGTTTACAAAATCCCCGTAACTGTGGTTGATGACTGCCCAAATCGGCGGGGCTTGAAAGGCATGCAGACCTGTGTTTTCTGTGACGTCTGGGGCTCGGCTGCGAAATCTGAAAGCCTCACCCTCGGACTTCGCGAGCAAATTGAAAAGTACCAGGCAGAAATATCTAAGAAATACAAAGCGCAAAATTTTCTGGTTTATTTTCAAGCTTACACCAACACTTTTACAAAACTAGATGCCTTGCGAATAAATTTTGAAACCGCACTGTCCTTTGAGAAAGTGCGAGGCTTCGTTGTCGGCACTCGTCCAGATTGTCTGTCTAAGGGGGTTCTAGATTTGTGGCAAGAATTTCACCAAAAATCTTATGTTGCAGTAGAATTGGGAGTGCAAAGCTTTGATAACCCTCAACTGGAATTCATGCGCCGAGGCCACACTCGAGACCAATCCATTCAAGCGATTGAAAAGATAG
>JAYTZS010000004.1:0-6870 GCA_043741885.1 Bdellovibrio sp.
AATAAGTCTGCGGCTGGGGGCTGCGGATCACAACAAGGAGGTTGAGTGTTAAATTCAATCAGTGCCGGTCCTCCCCAGGGTCCGCCGAGCTGGAACTCTTCAAAGCCTGATAAGGCAGAAGGGTCAAAGGAGTCTTTCGATAAAGCGCTTGCAGAAAAAGTAAGCTCTAAAGATGACACGAAAGTGTCGGATCGAAAGGTTTCAAGTAAGGATGATAAAAAAGAGGAGATCCATGAAAAGAAGCCCGAGCAAAAAGAAGCTTCCTCTCAGGACCCTCTTAAGAAAAGAGCAGCAGTTTTAAGGCAGAAAGCCATTGCAGGATTCATGGACTCTTTTGAGAGTGAATTCGATGTTCCTCCGACGCGACTCGTGGAGGCGATGGCTAAATTGCCAACTGATGATCTTGAAAAAAATCCTGAAGAAACCGCAGACTCTGTCCTAGCTCAGCTAGATCTAACAGAGGAGCAAGAATCAAAGGCCAAGGAAATGTACTTGAGCTTGGTTTCTGATCTGAGTCGTATTGATAAAGCCGCCCAGCCACCCGTGGTTGTGACAGCCGATGCCAATGCGATGATGGGAAGCCAGTTGAAGGAGCGATTTGATGTCGCCCAGGAAAAGAAAATTGTCCTGAATCAATCTTTGGAAAAGATGAACAACAATTTTTTTATGAAGCCAGGAATGCAAGCGATGCCTGCGAATCCAGAAGTTTCTCAAAGCCTTGAAAAAGGTGTCGAGTCTCAGAACTTGGATCGCTCAGCAGGCGCTGCGGGTTTTGAAAATAGTCTGACGGAAGATCAAGCGCATTTGCAAGATCCGTCGTCGTCATTTCAAGATCGTCCGGTGCAGCAGAATCCGACACCGCCGACTTTGCCTGACAGTGGCAAAATTAAAGGTGGCCAAGGTTTGAATGCCGAGAACAGTAAGAACGCCTCGGGGACAAATCTTTTGGAGCAGATGAAAAAATTGTCGGAGCAACCGTCGAAACCTGAAACTTTGAAAAGTGATGCGCTCACGCAGACACCCATTCAAGGATCTGTTCTGGAATCGGTGGCGGGGATGGCTGTGAAAAATGCCCAAGCCCAGGAACAACAAGGCGAAGGTTTTTCTGGCAAAAATTCGGGCAAAGAAGGTGGAAAAGAAGCCGGTAAAGAATCGGTCGCAAAATCTTCAGGCAAATCCGCAACAGGTAATAGCCTAGAGATCTTAGGATCAAACGGTGATGCAAGCACATCCAGTGCTGTGACTTCTCCGAATGCGCCACCGACAGAAGCATCCGTGCCCTTTCGATCTTCAGCCGCAGCGGGAGCAACCGGAGCTACAGCTCGACCGTCAGAGGGAAAAGAAGCTCATCAAGATGTTAATATTCGCCAAATTATGAATCAGGCGCAGTACCTGATTAAAAAAGGTGGCGGAGAAGTTAAAGTCGAAATGAGTCCCGAAGGTCTAGGCCAGGTTCATTTGAAAATGGCAATTCACGACGGCAAAGTAAATTTACAGATGGCCACAGAAACGGCAGAAGCAAAGCTAGCGATTGAAAGCGGAATGTCCGACCTAAAATCCAGCCTAGCCGCGCACAAGCTTTCAGTGGATCATGTAAAGGTGGATGTCGTGAGTGGATCTTCGGCGGGAAGTGCTGCCGATAATTCGCAACAATCTTTCAACCAGCATGCGCAACGGGATAGCACGCGACAATTCTGGAATCAGTTCCAGGAAAACTTCGGTAACCGATCAAGAGACGAGGGCTTAACAGATGCTCCCGGCTTAAAAGGTTACGGAGCGCAAAGACGCGATCCTTTAGATCCGGTTGAAGGAGCAAGCACCGCCAAAAGAAGTGTTGAAGGCAAAGGCAGTGGTTTGAATCTAGTCGCCTAGGTTCACCAAAAAAAGGAGGAAAAATGAGTATGATGAATGTTAAGGCTAACACAAAACAATTTGGGGTGACCCAAGATAAGCCACAATCGACAAACTCATTGCCCTCCAATATTAGTGCGACGGATAAAGATAAAATTAATGGGGAAAATGTTGGGGATGCGCTGAATAAAATGGCGGATCCTAATTGGGTTGATCCATCAAAGAAAATGCGAACAGTTGGAAATCCAAGTTTGGATAAAGACGCATTTTTTAAATTGATGCTGGCACAATTGAAAAACCAAGATCCAACCAATCCATTAAAGTCGCATGAAATGGCCGCCCAATTAGCAAGCTTCTCTTCACTCGAGCAAATGCAAAATATGAATTCCACTTTGACAGAGATGAAAAATGGTCAAAAGCCGACCGAACAATTTCAAGCTCTGACATTGATAGGTAAAGCCGTCGCTGGTGATTCTTCGAAATTAGTTCGTGCGAAGGGCGATAAAGATCATGATTTCAAATTTAATCTGCCCATGGCAGCCACAGAAGTCACTGTGCAGATCAAAAATCAAGATGGCGAGGCCGTCCGCAAATACGATTTAAAAAATCTAAAAATGGGTGCCAATAAAATCACGTGGAATGGAAAAGATGATCGCGATATGCCGATGCCTCCTGGGGAATATACATTTGGTATTGAAGCCAAAGGCAGCGCCGGAAATAAAGTTGCGGTGAAAACAGATTTTAGTGGAGTGATCACGGGCGTGAATTACACCTCTGAAGGTCCCGTCCTGATGATTGGTAATCAGACCATTCGTCTGAAGGACGTTCGTAAGATTCAAGACCCCAGTCTTATGAGTAACGACCAGAATATCAAAGATGTGACCGCTCAGGACTTGAAGAAAGATACCCCCGTAGCAGAAACTAATAGTAAGAAAGAGTCTTCTGCTGCGAAACCCGCGACTGAAGCGACGCAAAGCCCACGCGCCTCTGTGAATAAAATCATGGACAGTGTTGGCATGAGTCGCGATATGATCGCTAAGTTACAGAAGGAGACCAAATAGTCATGGACGTTAAAAAAGTCAGTGGACTGGAAAATCTTGGTGGGGTGCAAACAAACCCTACAGTTCCGAAAGGAACACAAGGACCCTCATTCCGCGACGCTTTAAACCAAGTGCAAAATCAGGCTGCGCCCGTTAAGGCGCCCGTGGTTGGTGCAGTGGGTGGCACGAGCGAAGCTCAGCCATTAAAGTTTAGTAACCATGCTATTGAACGGATGCAAAGCCGAGGAATACGGTTTACGCCCGAATCAATGGCAAGATTGAATGAGGCAGTAAGTAAAGCTTCTGCCAAAGGATCGAAGGACTCTTTGATTCTGATGGATGAGACAGCTTTGATTGTCAGTGTGAAGAATCGCACGGTAGTGACAGTGATGGATAAAGCCGCACTGAAAGACAATGTGTTTACGAACATCGACAGTACGATAGTGATGTAAAAAGTTTTAGCAGTAAGTTTTTGAAAATTTAATAAACAGGGCTGGTCCTCACAAGGAAGCCCTCCAATATATAACAGCCGATCGATTGACGCTGTTCTATGACACGGAGGTCATATGGGTATTCTCTCGTCTTTAATCACCGGTGTATCCGGTTTATCCGCACAAGGTGAAGCATTAGGAGTCACGGCCGATAACATCGCCAACTCCAACACCACTGGTTTTAAAGCCAGCCGTGCAGAGTTCCAAGATATTATTGCTAAGAGCTTAAAAGGCGTCTTAGGAGGAAATCAGATCGGTCGCGGGGTCAAAATCGGCGCGGTCAACCCCATCATCGTACAAGGTAACGTCGATGCGACAGACAAGGTCACGGATCTTGCGATTTCGGGTGATGGTTATTACAAAGTGAAGGGGTCTGACGGCGAATCTTTCACTCGAGATGGATCTTTTCATTTCGACAGAGAAGGCTACTTAACAACAAATGATAATCAAAAAGTTCAAGGCTTTGAAGGCAACGAAAAAGGTCAGATTATTAATAAAGTCGGAGATATTAAATTTCCTCGCGCTCTGACTCCAGCGAAAGCAACGACCGAATTAAAAATGGATTTGAATTTAGATTCACGTGTTGAAGCGACGAAAAAATTCGATGCGAAAGATCCGTATGCAACATCTCATTATTCAACGGGTGTAGAAATGTATGACTCGCAAGGAAATAAACACCTTGTGACTTACTTCTTTAATAAATCGGCCGATCGTCAATGGGACTACCGTGGACTGGTTGATGGTAAAGAAGTCACGGGATCTGAAGAAGGTGCTTTGGCGCAAGTTTGCCAAGGGAAATTGGAATTTACAGTCGATGGAAAATTGCAATCCAATGAACTGACAGATTCTAACTTCAACTTTAAAGGTGGAGCTTTACAGAATCAAAAAATTAAATTGAATTTCGGTGATGCGATCAAAGATGGTGGCAAAGGTATCGATGGTTCAAAACAATATGGTAAAAACTCAGACCTTATTAACTGGGGACAAGATGGCTCAGCAGCAGGAACAATCACTGGTTTATCTTTCAATGACGAAGTAATTTTAACAGCGGTTTATTCAAATGGTCAGTCTCAGGATTTAGCGCAGATTGCATTGGCTAAATTTGAAAATCCAGAAGCGATGTTCAAAGTTGGTAACAATCGATTGAAAGAATCTCGGGACTCAGGATCTTCAGCTTTAGGTGCGCCAGGCTCTAACGGTCGCGGAAAAATCTTTGCAAAGTCTCTTGAGCGATCGACAGTCGATTTAGCTTCTGAGTTCGTGCAGATGATTCAAAGTCAGCGTGCGTTCCAAGCCAATGCAAAGACCATCACAACAAGTGATGAGTTACTGAACGAGATTATTCAGTTAAAGAGATAATAAATAGTTAGGTAAAAATCATATGACTTAAAGACCTCGGGCCGAGAGAACCCGGGTTCTTTTTTTATGCTTTTTAGTGTCCTGTAACCGTCACGGATTTACTCGTTAGTCCAGTCGCTATAGCAGTTAACGAAACTGTTCCAGCACTGGTTGGTTTATAGCCGACATCAACAAAATAGCTGTAAGCGGGAATAGTTGCGTTGCTTGGAGAAATGCAGCTTCCGCCAAAAGCACAAAAAAATCCTTGGGAATAATTCACACTTAGAGAGACATTCGTCCCTGTTGACCCATTAGGAACTGGTGTGCCGTTGCTATTTAATAAAAGAATTCTAAATTTAGAAACAGAATTAACGGTTAGGGTGTTCATTCCATCAAGGATAATGAATGCAGGTGTGGGATCAATTAAGGTGTCATAAGAAATATTGCTCGAGCCCATTCTGTAACCCGTCGAAGAAATTTGTAAATTCCCGAAAGTGCTAATTGGTATTGTTACTTTAAAATAAAGCGTTATTTTTCCCATCGGAATCATAAGGCTACCAGTAAAGAGCGTTCCACAGTTAGGATCTGAGTAAATAGCAATCTCGGTCGGCTTTGTTAAAGCAAAACTACCTGAATTTGTGCCCAGCTGCGCCCCAGAATAATCTTTCAAGTTTACATCAAACGGGTAGCACGTATTTTGTATCACACGGTAGGGCGCCACAATGTCGATATACTTTGCAGTGGTTTGCATGATATCAAAATTAATTGAAGCAGCGCTTGAGGACACGGGGCTGCTTAAGGCAGTCACGGTAAAAATGTGATGCTCGGTGGAAGTTGCAACGCTTGAAATGCGATAAAAAAGAAAAACCTCTTTCTGATTGGCAAGAATTTTCAAAGAAGAAGGCGACAAAGGCGATGCCAAGGAAGAGCAATCTGCTGGGGTTGAGTAGAAAATTGGATTAGCCTCTGAAGAAACACCTGTCAAGTGAGTTAACGAAAATAAAATATCTGAGTACGTAGTTGCGCTGTTTCCATCCGAACCAATCAAGCCAACTCTTAAGCCGATACAAGTGTTTGGAAGTGATCCATCGCTAGGATCCATTTTTTTCAAAGTGATCTGTGAAGGAGGCAACGAATTCGATGACTGATATACTGTAGGTTCCGTTGTGTAAATGCCAGACACACCGCGAATGGCGACCTTATAAATATTGGATACTTCAGGCTTCACTCCCGTGGAGTTATAAACTAATTCATCCGCTTGATGTGCATAAATCCAAAAGTTAAAATTACCGTCACTGCAATCAACGTCGTAATTGCCGTACAATCCAGTAGCAGACTTCTCAGTATAATAATAATTATAAGGGCTACCCACAGGCGAATAATATCCGGTGATTGCAGAGGTTGAGCTTGTGGGCACTGCAACCCAGGGGCCATCACTAAAAGAAATTTGCAATGTCGTGATGATATTCAAGCATTGGCCTGAAAAAACTGCATATTGGTTCGTATCAAAGCTCTGACTAAACGGACTCGCACTTGAAGTTTTCAATTGAACTAAGGTTCCACTTAAAGCTTGAATTGATGGGATGGCAGCTTTTGAGCAGCCAGCTAAAATAAATCCGATAGCAAGGATTCGGAGAAGTCTATTTATCATGTTTAATAGATCGGAACTTCAATGCCTAGACTAAAGACGCAAGTTGAGACGTCTCAGATTAAAACATTCAAACGCCCAAGTAACTTCGTCTGACCTCATCGTTATTCAGAAGGTCCGAGCCCTTGCCCTCAAGCTTAATAGTCCCAGTTTCGATCACATAAGCCCGGTGCGAAATCTTCAGCGCCATCCGAGCATTCTGTTCCACCAGTAACACCGTCATGCCTTCTTGATTGAGTCGAACAATAATTTGAAAGATCTGCGCAACAATCAGCGGAGCTAGCCCCAAAGACGGCTCATCTAATAATAGCAACTCGGGCTTACACATCAGCGCTCGACAAATCGCCACCATTTGTTGTTCGCCGCCACTTAAAGTTCCGGCTAATTGTTTTTGACGCTCTTTCACGCGAGGAAAAAGATCATAGCAATATTCTAGGTCTTTTTTTATTCCGACGCGATCATTACGCGAATATGCCCCAAGTTCTAAGTTTTCTAAGACTGT
>JAYTZS010000005.1:0-6852 GCA_043741885.1 Bdellovibrio sp.
GGCCGAAGGTCCATCTTTTGGAATCGCACCCGCTGGAACGTGAACATGGAGATCAGTTTTTGAAAGATCAACCCTCATCCCCAAGTGAGTCTGATTTGCACGAATCAAACTTTGTGCAATCTGCGCTGACTCTTTCATCACGTCACCTAGCTGACCCGTGATCATGAGATTTCCTTTGCCTGCCATTGCTGTGGCTTCAACAAATAAAATATCCCCGCCAACTGGAGTCCAAGCAAGACCCGTAACGACGCCTGGAGGATTGGAAGTTTGTGCGATTTCAAAAGTAAATCTCTCAGCTCCTAGAATCTCCTCAAGATCTAGCAAGTGAACCTTCACTAGACTTCCTTCTGAATTGAGTACTTTTTCACTGGACCCACGAATCAATGCGGCGATCTTTCTTTGCAGCTCACGCACTCCTGCTTCTCGAGTGTAATTGGAGATCAAGCTCACCAGAGCCTCATCTGAAATACTCAATTGCTCTGTCGTCAGACCATGCTCTTTAAGCTGTTTTGGAATCAAATGATTTTTGGCGATGTACATCTTCTCAGCCGTCGTATAGCCAGTAAGGTCAATTACTTCCATTCGGTCCAACAAAGGTCCAGGAATGCTTTCTAAACTATTCGCAGTTGCAATGAAAAACACATTCGACAAATCAAACGGGACATCCAAATAGTGATCAAGAAAAGTTGAGTTCTGCTCCGGATCTAAAACCTCGAGCAACGCCGCTGCGGGATCGCCATTGTAAGCCCGGCTCAATTTATCAATCTCATCGAGCAAAAAAACTGGATTGTTTTCTCCAGCTTTTTTCAGTCCTTGAATGATTCGACCAGGCATCGCTCCGATATAAGTTCGTCTATGACCGCGAACTTCAGCATCATCTCGCACTCCTCCAAAACTCACGCGAACAAATTTCCGGTCCAATGATTGAGCAATGCTTTGTCCCAAGGAAGTTTTACCTACCCCGGGAGGGCCGACGAATAGCAAAATCGATCCTTTATTTTTATTTTCTTTTTTCAACTTTAAGACAGCCAGATGTTGAACAATTCTCTTTTTCACTTTCTCTAAACCATAATGATCAGCGTCCAAAATCGAGCGCGCTTGAACCAGCTTGATCTCTTTCTCGGCTGAAGATTTATTCCAAGGTAAATCAGCTAAGAGCTCCAAATAATTGCGAATGATATGCGATTCAGGAGATTGATTGCCGACTTCACTGAGCCGACGAAATTCTCGCTCGGCCACTTTTTTTACATGTTCAGGCATACCAGCGCTGTCCAACCGATCATGCAACTTCTCTTCAACAGAAGCATCCGCACCTTCGCCCAGCTCTTCACGAATTGCTTTCAGTTGTTCTCGCAAGATGGTTTGTCGTTGGGCTTGTCCGAATTTTTGATTGAGCTTGCTACGAATTTCGGCCTGCACAGACAGGCCCTCTTTGAACTCTTGCATCACCTGCAAAAGAAACAGGACTCGTTCGCGCAAATTGCGAATCTCTAAAACCTTTTGTTTTTTCTCTAAGTCCACATCAATATTTCCAGCACACAAGGAAGACAAATATCCAAGATCATCAACTGAGCTGATCAGCTCCGACAGCTGCTCAGTGTTTCCAGGAAACAGACGTAAAATTTCCCGCGACAAAGTCTTAATACTTTCCAGAAGTGCAAGCTCGGTTGGTTTGTTCATGTCATTGATGTCTTCAAGCAAAGTGCTTTCAGCCTGAATAAAATTAGCTGAACTGATTTCAAGCTCCTCTAAATTCACTCGGGCCATTCCTCGTAGGACAACTTGGTATCCAGCCTCCGGCGAGCCTTTCATCGAGTCTATACGGCACAAAGTTCCAATCTGGTGCAAATCCTCAGGCTCCACTGGATGATCTTTTGGATAATCTTTTGCAAAGTCATGCGGCTTTGCTTTTTGTTGAACAGCAACAATCCAAAAACCATTTTTTTCGGCTTTCTTAAGCGCATTGATACTACGCTCTCGTCCCACTTTCAGAATCTGAGTGAGAGATGGAAATATCACAGTATTTCGAAGTGGAAGAAGCGGCAGCAATCCTTGCGGCAATGGCATAATGATCTCCTGACTTGCTAATAGTAGAGACAAGTCCTTTTCACCAATCTGTGCATGAGTGGTCACCTGTCAAGCGACTGGCAAAGCACACACACCTCGTTGTTTCAATGATCTACCGAACGATTCGCTGTGAGCTGACATTTCAATTGAACCCCAGACGACTTTCAGTAGGATTGTTGAATGCAAATCATTCAAATGTTTTTACATCTCGATCAAACCCTCAGTCTTCTCAGTCAATCTTTAGGAGTCTGGGTCTACGTCGTCCTGTTTCTTATTTTTTTCACTGAAACAGGATTGGTCATCATGCCATTTTTACCTGGCGATTCACTGCTCTTTGCAGTCGGGGCATTGGCTGCCTTACCAGAAAGCAACCTAAGCGTTAGCATTCTGATCCCAATGATTATTGCTGCAGCATTGCTGGGAGATAACACGAACTATTGGATCGGTCGGAAAATCGGTCCTAAGGTCTTCTCCAAAACTGATTCGAAATGGATGAATCGAAAGCACTTGGAAAAAACAGAAATATTCTATCGAAAGTACGGAGCGAGAGCGATTATTTTAGGAAGATTTATGCCAATCGTGAGAACCTTTGTTCCCTTCATCGCTGGCATAGGACAGATGCTCCACCAAAAATTCCTAGCCTACAGTATTTTAAGCGCATTTGTGTGGGTGAACACTTTTATCTTTGCCGGTTTGTATTTTGGAAACCTTCCAGCGGTGAAAACGAATTTTCATTTGGTGATCGTTGCTGTCATCCTGCTTTCAGTTCTACCGATCCTGATTGAAACCTACAAAGCTCGGCGAAATGCTTCTAAGAGCTGAGAGTTTCTGGGATCTTTTTAGGAGGAGTGGGTAAAATGTGGATAACTTGATTTTACTGAGAAGTGGCAATTCCGTAGTATGGATTTCACTAACGCGCGGATGGGTATCAGTAGAGAAATTCTAGGTAGTAGCCGCTTGTTAACTTTTGATTTTTTCAAAATCAAAAGTTCGGAGAGGGATCGTGAGTGGATACCTTTCGGGAGTGAGGGAGAATTGGTCGATTCAAACAACCCTGGACCCGCTTTTTCAAGAAAGAAGGGACTTGTTGCTTATTCTGATCAATAAAGAAATAAAAAAAGGCCTCCGTATGGAGGCCTTTTTTGTTGCAGATCGATGGCATCGACCTGCTGTTAGATCCTTTTTAGATCACTTTTGAGGGTGATATTACAAATTGATGTTCGCTGACATACCAACAGTGGTTCGGTCCGCAGATATTGCATTCCATTTCCACTGCATGTTTGGATACAAATACACGTCACGAGTCACTGCGAAGCCTAAGCCCATGGACTCAGTCGCATCAGCAGCTTTGAATGTGTCTTTGTTTTCTGTGCGAGCATTCAAAGTCAAAGCACGGTACACAGTTCGGAAAGAAACTTTGTCGCTGATTGCATACTCAAGAACTGGATCAACCAAAACTTGATACAAAGTTCCGCGTGGCTGAGTTTCAGTGTAAATTTCCTGAACCATCGCTGAGTACAAACCAACCTCTAGTCCTGGAGCTAGAACGCCAACCATCATTGTGTGCGATAGAGCGATTTCAGAGTTCAACTTTGAATCGTCCACATCTTCTTTAGCTGTGTATTTTGAAATCTGTGCTTCCAAAACGTTTTGCACAGATCCTGACTTAAATACTCGGCTGCAATCAAGGTAAGGAGTTGAAGCATTTGTACGAGCTGGTTGAGTTTCACCGGTTCTGCGATCAGAAGTGTAAGACGGAGTAAAATCCAGTCCGAACCCCAGGCTCAAGTTGTCATGGTCTGTTGCTCGCCATTTGACGGCGACCTGACCTGTGAGTTTAGCTGGATCTGCAGAAGCTTGACCGTCATTCAACTGAGGACGCTCGGTGCTAGTTGGATGAGTCAAAGGTCCGCCGGCGTAGCTGAAAGTCGAAGACACCGAAACATTTTTCTTAGAGC
Organism: Bdellovibrio sp.; assembly: GCA_043741885.1. Classification (GTDB taxonomy): domain Bacteria; phylum Bdellovibrionota; class Bdellovibrionia; order Bdellovibrionales; family Bdellovibrionaceae; genus 21-14-0-10-47-8. The sequence continues at coordinate 4,026 of JAYTZS010000005.1, forward strand.
CAGTCGAAGCACGAAGTTTCTTATTCGTGATCTCTTCGTCGATGTCTTTTTTAGTGGTGCCGTTTGCGCCAGTGTTCACGGTCATGGTGTTCGTCGCTTCTGGAGCTGCCTGCTGCGCAAACGCGGAAGCTGACATCATCAGAGCAAGGATTGCTACTAAATTTTTCACGTGGTCCCCTTTGTTTCGATCTGAAGCTTCATCAAGTGAAGCCATTTTGTTACTTGTTAAAACCGACACAGATGCTGTAGATCAAGAACTGTTCCAATGCAAACAGTGTCAAAACATCCCCACTTCTCAAGCTTTTCAAAACTTACAGCAAAACCTATTTCACAACTTGCAAGCGAGAAAAGGTATCGCCATTATAATGCATTAAGTCAAGACAATGTTATGTGGACGATAATCATTTCACTGCTGTCTGCCAGATGTTTTTTAGAAAGACTGTGAAGTGAAGTCAAAGCTTAAGTTTTAACTCTAAAGTTGTCCAATTGCGCTAATATTTACAAAATTACACGAAGTTCATTTGAGTTTGAGGACTCGCCCAGGGTAAAAAGCTCCCTGCAGCCCAACCAGTCTTAGGCTGATAACTGAACCGACTGAAAGGACTTACGTGAAAAGACGAATCTTACTAGCATTGATCTGCTTTCTCTCGCTCTCAGCTCAAGCACAGACCAGCACGGAATCGATGACGGCGAATCAACAGACAGATCGACCGGCACTTGGTGAAACTAGCAGCCAGAGTTTAACCACTGCGACTGAAGAGGCGGAAAGCAAATATAAACACCAGTTTCTAGCTGAGTTCTGGGATGAAACATCCACGGGTGTGCAGTCCATTACTGACCATAAATTCGGTGCTGGAATTTCTTCTCTTTACACAATGGGTCTCGGTTATAAGCTGACTTCAAAGCTTTTGATCGGTGTTCAGCAACGAGCCTACAGTCGGTCCAATTTCAATGACATGGGTGATTCTGACGTCGAAGTTTTCCAGGCAGGAGACAAAACAGTTAGCCCTGAGCATCAAGTTTTAGGAGACGTGATTTTGAAATCAGTCTACACTTCTGATTCTCGGTTTTGGGGATCTGAAGCTTGGGCTCCGATGACACGGTATTTTTTTGGAACCTCGGACGGTGCTCGTGGAGTCGGACGGACAGGCTATTTCCGCACGGATTTAGGAGCGACATGGGTGCTCAATCCAAAGATTAATTTCGACTTGGTATTTTCTCCTCGAATCACTTTTCAGAATGCCAATTCAAAGTATGGAAAAGATGCAATTTATCACCTAGTTGTAGGGCCAACCTTCACGTACAACTTTTCTGATAAAATGAATATCTATTCGGCAACGGCCGCACTTCTTGATTCAACCGAAGCTCAACGTGGTCGACCTGCCATCGACGTTGCCAATACGCTCAATCCTGAAATTGGAATGAATTTTATTTTCGGTGATGTCACGGTCAATCCAGCTGTCGATTCCTACGCAAGCATGAGCAATAGTGAGAATCATATATTCTCAGCAGACTCGCGAATATTTGCAGCTGAGAACTCAACTTACAATTTGAACATCTACGCTAACTTTTAATGATTACTTTTGAGTAAATATTTTTACGGAATTTTAGACGACAAGAGCTAGCGGCCGTGAGCTAGGCGTGAGCCGCCGGGGAGATAAAGCAGAGGGTCCACGGGCCCTTTTGCTTTTCGGATTTCGAAATGCAAGTGCACTCCGGTGGCATGTCCAGTTCGTCCCATGAGGCCGATTGAATCGCCTTGCAAGACCTTTTGACCTTCTCTGACCAAGCTTGAAGATAAATGCGCATACAAAGTAGCCCAGCCTTGAGTGCCTTCGATCATGATCATTTTTCCAAAACCGCGAAAATCACGGCCTGAATAAATCACCACTCCGTCATGGGAGGCATAAATCTTGGTGTTCTTGGGAGCTGCGAGGTCAACTCCGAGGTGGGGTTTTCTCCGATTTGGTAAGAAGCCACGAGACATTCGAGCTTGGTCTACCGGCCAGTCGAAATAACTTTTATTTCTCTTCTCTTGCCATTCGTTCAAAACAACTTCTTCTTTGCCCTCAGGGGCAAACGGGGCGGGTGCCTGTGCCGCTGCCATGGTCGAACGAGTAGGACTGGCCACTTTGACTTGAGAAACTGAGCAACCGGAAAGCAAAACACAACTGCACACTGCGAGGCTTTTCAGATGACTTTTCAGATGACTTTTCAGATAGTCAGTTGCGTTTTTGATCTGCATTTCACTCTCCGTGTACTCTCAAGCCTGCCGGTTCAAGGATAAATTGGAAATTGCCGACAAAGGTCTTTCACTTCCGAGTGGACTTTGGATTTTAGACTTTCGTTTTCCGGTGATTTGAGCACTTGTGAAATCCATTTTCCAATTTGCTTCATTTCGGAAACACCCATCCCACGAGTCGTCAAAGCGGGTGTCCCTATACGGATTCCGCTGGTCACAAAGGGGCTGCGTTTTTCATTGGGGACTGTATTTTTATTTACGGTGATTCCGGCTTGATCCAAAGAAATTTCAGCGAGCTTGCCAGTGACTTCACTTTGCGACAGGTCCAGTAAAATCAAATGATTGTCAGTCCCACCGGTCACCAACTGAAAGCCTTCGTCGATAAGCTGGCTGGCCAGTGCTTGGGCGTTTTTCACAACAGCCTGACTGTATGTTTTAAATCCTGGCTTCAAAGCTTCGCCAAAGGCAACGGCCTTGGCAGCGATCACATGCTCAAGAGGTCCACCTTGAATTCCTGGGAAAATTTTCGAATTTATTTTTTTTGCGAACTCTTCATTGTTGGTTAGAATCAAGCCACCCCGAGGT
>JAYTZS010000006.1:0-6845 GCA_043741885.1 Bdellovibrio sp.
GAAACGCGCTCTTGGCATTCTTACATTTTGTGCAAAGAGCTGGCCGACGTATTGAGTGAGTATTGAGAGTTGAGAAACTATCGGTCCGCAAACCGTCACTCCACTTGCAAAACGGGAAGACGGTACCCTTTGGTGGTACCTATTGGGCTTTTTTCATGCGGGATTGGAATTTTGCTGGGGGTTCGTAGGCGGTAAGAGTTAGATCTTCGAGGCGCTTTCCTGTTCTTGAGAGGAAGATGACGGTTGGAAGTCCGATGAGAGAGTACTCGTAGCGCAGTTGGATGAGGGTTTTGGAATCTTGAGTGGCGTCGAACTTGATCAGAACAAAATCTTGCGAGAGTTTTTGCACTTCTGGATCGGTGTAAGTTTGTTCCTCAAGTTCTAAGCAGGCGGCGCACCAGTCGGCGCGGAAATCAATAATCACTGGTTTTTTTTCTAGTTTTGCTTTTTCAAGTAAGGACTCGGAATACGGCTGCCAGTTCATGGCCGACGTGACATCCTGAATTTTCGAAGTTTTGGTTTTGCTCGATGGCCAAACGAGAAAGGAGCCTGAATTCACTTTGGAGCTGATCAATAAAATATCGAAATAGTAGACGGAGGCTCCGAGCATCAAAATTGCGAAGAGAGTTTTGATTCGATTCATCCAACCGCCGGATTTTGGCAGGTAGCGTGTGAGATGGGTCGAGGCTCCAAGCGCGATAAATAACACTCCCATTCCGAGAGCATAAACAAACAGAAGCCAGAATCCCAACCACAAGCTTTGAGTTTGAGCGACGAACGTTAAGACTCCGACAAGCACGGGGCCGACGCAGGGACTTGTGATCAAGCCGGCAATCATTCCAGAGAAGAAAGCTCCTGGATATCCATGCAGTTGATTGCGGCCGAAAACTTTTTCTTGCAGAGCTGGAGGCACTGAAATTTCAAACAGTCCGAACATTGATAAAGACATTGTGAAAAAAACAAGGCAGACCGTGCCCAGCACCCAAGGCGACGACATATAAGACCCAAAAAGCGCTCCGCTTGTAGCTGCTAAAATTCCCAATGCCGAGTAGGTCATGGCGATTCCAAAAACGTACACTACACTGACCAAAAAATTTTGTGTTCGAGTCCGAGCATGAGCTTCTCGTCCTAAAATCGCCAAAGTGATCGGTACCATGGGATAAATGCACGGAGTGAAGCTGGTCAAAAATCCGAAAATAAAAACAAACAGAAAGGCCCAGCCAAGGCCTTTGCTGTAAACTTCCTTAAAGCTAAGATCGAACAGTCCTTTTGCTTTTGCATCCGATGGCAAAGTTTTGATCTGGAAATGTGCATCGAGCATAAGTTTTTGCGGGAAAAGACAATAGGTTTCTGTGCACGCTTGATAGGACAATTCAATTTTCAAAGTCCGCTCACCAACTGAGATTTTTTCCGGCAACTCGAAAGGAGCAATCAACTGAGCTTTGTTCATCACAAAGCTTTTGGCTTTCTTGGAAAACTTATCGAAGCCTTCCTTCAGCGGAGAGATATGAAAGCCAGAAATCTGGATTCCTTCAGGCGATAAAATCTTCAAACGAAATTGATCTTCGTAGGCTTTGTAACCAGAGGGAAGATTCAAACTGATTTCTAATTGCGCAATTTGGCTCGGCTCTAACTCGAAAGGATAAAGTTTGGCAGTTGCCGTTAGAGGCTGCTCTTGAGGCTTGGCTCGACTGAGGTCGGGTGAAATGAGAGCAAACAGAAGAAGGGCCAGACTTAAAACAGATTTTTTCATGATGGTCGTTCAATTTTAGTCCAGTCGGTCTAGCTTCACAACCAGATTTTCGTCATGTTCGGCAATCTACTGGGCCGAAAATCTTAATTTGACTGAAGAATTCTCCGATACAAGATCAGGCGAGGTTAGCAATGGGTTTTTTAGGCGTTATCATCGTATTTGCGACAGTCTTCGGCGGTTACATAGCTGAGGGTGGAAAGATGCATGTCATCTTTCACTCGGCTCCAATGGAATTGCTGATTATTCTTGGAGCCGCCATTGGTGGATACATCATTGCAAATCCAATGAAGACAATCAAAATGGGTTTTAAGATGGGGATCAAGGCTCTGACTGCAAAAGGTCCTCAGAAAAAGGATTATGTCGAGTTGCTGCAAATGCTGTTTCAACTTTTTCAACTGTTTCGTAAAGACGGACCTCAAGCAGTAGAAAAGCACATTGAGACTCCGGAAAAATCTGAAATTTTTAACGCCTATCCAAGTTTTGTTCATAATCATCATGCTATTCACTTTTTGTGTGACACCATGAAGATCACTTTGTCAGCGGATTTATCACCTTACGACGTTGATGATCTTTTGGACGGCGATATCAAAGCGATTCATTCAGAAGAGCACATGGCTCAACATGCGATTCAAACAGTGGCCGACGGAATACCAGGTCTGGGAATTGTCGCGGCGGTTTTGGGAATCGTTATTACCATGGGCGCCCTTAGTGAAGGAACTGAAGCAATCGGTGAACACGTCGGCGGTGCCCTAATCGGGACCATGCTCGGGGTTTTCATTGCCTACGGACTGATCGGTCCAAATGCTACGAAAGTCAGTGCGGATCTGGATGCAGAAGGCCGTTATTTGCAAGCTATCAAGCAGGCCATGGTTGCTCTTCAGCGAGGAGCTCCTCCTTTGGTTTGTGTCGAGTATGCACGTCGAAGCATTCAGCCTGACGAGAGACCGACCTTCGAAGAGATGGACAAAGCGACAAAAGAAATTAAAAAAGCTGCGTAAGCAGAGGGATGGCCAGTGGCTGCTGAGAAAAAAGGAACGACTATTGTCATTAAAAAGATCTACAACGTGGGCGGCCATCATGGCGGTTCATGGAAAGTGGCTCTGGCTGACTTTATGACAGCGTTGATGGCATTCTTTCTCGTCATGTGGTTGCTCGCGCAATCGGCCGAGAGTAAGAAAGCTGTGTCAGATTATTTTTCTACTCCAAGTATTATAGAATACAATTTTCAGAACTTTGGAGTTGAGATCACTTTGGAAAAATTATTTCTAGATTTGGTCAATGAGCCACTCAAAGCTTTTCAAAGTTTCATGGAGCCCATGGACAAGACGCCAAATCTTTTAGATATGGGCTCGCAAAAAGTTGTCGCTGCTTACATGGCCGATCAAATGCAAGACCTTGCTAAAAATGTTACCATCAGTCCAGATGGTTTCGAGTTTTTAATCCCAGATTATCAATTGTTCGAGCCAGGAACTGCAATTCCCAACCCTCAGTTTGTGACTGCAATGGAAAAATTAAAAGCGATAACTGTTGGTTTAGAAGATGCAGACATCACCTTGTCTTCTTTTTTGTTCAAGCAATCGGTGATTGGAAGCAATGCTGACTTTGCCAACAAAGTCGCCTCGGAGCGCTTGGACCTGGTGCAAAGAAAAATTGAAGCTTCGCTCGAACACAGCACAATCGCAGTCAAAGGCACGGCTCGAGTTGAAGATAAAAAAGGCTTCATTGAGGGGCAGTCACAGCGACCTCCAGGGATGATCAAAATTGAAGTGAAACAGAAGTCAGTTAAATCAACTGGGGCGAAACCACGAAAGCTCGAAGCCGCTTTTGGATCGGCCAATACTGATATGTCAGTTTACGATAATTTCGTGAAGCAAATTTCAGAGCAAAAAAAGCTAAAAAAACAGGATTCGTCTGCGCAATCACAAGTTGGTCCTGAAATAAAATCAGAACATAAATAATTAAAGTGGATTGATTCAGAATTTTGCTGCGACCACAAAAAAGACCGACGTATCTCCGGCTCCATTAAACTGAGCTGCAGCTGAATTGAACGTGTTCACGAGAGACAAAGTTAAGCTGGTGGTTACGTAGCTGAGAGCGACTCTTGTATCGAAAAAGTTATTTAAGCCCGGTATTTCCAAGATTGAATAGCCGACGATGAAATCCCATTGAAATGAGCTGCCCCCAGTTGAACCATGTTGAAAGGCGAACCAATTGCGATGAGTTTTGGTTCCCTCAAAATTGTCGTCTCGTTCGAAGATGATATGATAGGTGAAAAAATTTTGATCCAAAGTAATTAGAGTATTATTTCGAGTGTCATCCGAAAAATATCGAACCAGATCATTGCGCAGTCTTAAATCAGAATTCCCTGAGAAAACAAATTTGTACTCGCCAAATGCACGCAATTCACTGTTCACCGACTCGGTGACGATTCCGGCGTCGGTTGGATGTGAGTAGCTGACGCTGTTGGCTTGAAAACCAATTCTGCCAAGGCCGCCAAACCAATAACCCAATCCAGCGTCAATCGACATTCCTTTGTTGGATTGAGTAAGACCTCGATCGACGTAGTTGGTTTGCAGCGCCAGCTCGCCGTACATCTTGGAAATATTTGGCACCGGATTGATTTGCGCTTGCGCACTAGCGGGAGAGGCGACCCAAAAAACAGCTAAGCTGACAAATGCCGAAAAAAATTGAAAACCAAAAATTATATTTACATTCACATTTGCGTTCATCGAAGTTATTCCCCTGGTAAAATCATACCCGAATTGTGCCTTTGCGAGCATCGGATCCAGTTGCTTCCTAGACTTTCATCGATGGCTTTGTTAACTTTGGAAAATGAATCCATTTACAGATACTTCTCGTCCGTGGACCGATTATGAATTTGTTGCTTTCGACACTGAGACATCCGGTGCTTATCCGCTGGGTTCAGAGGTCGTTGAATTCGGTGCGGTGAAATGGAAGGGTGGCAAAGAGATCGCCAGTTATCAAACTCTTTTGAAGCCCTCCGAACCCATGAGTAATTTTATTATTGGAATCCATGGAATCTCAAACCAGATGGTTGAAACGGCGCCTCTGATGGCTGAGAAAATTTCCGATATCCGAAAGTTCCTCGAGGGCGCTGTCTTAATGGCGCATCATGCGCCTTTTGATTTGGGCTTCATGACTGTTGATTTTGAAAAAAATAAAATTGAACTTCCGACTGAGCCTGTCTTATGCACGAGCTTGCTCTCGCGAAAAATCATCACTGAAAGTCTGAACCACAAATTGCAAACCTTAATCAAGGTTCTGCATCTGGATGGGGGAACGGCGCATCGAGCTCTGGACGACGCTCGTGCTTGTTTGTACGTAGGTTTGGAATGCATGAATCGTATGGGAGCTCTGACGCCACTTTCTGAAGTGTTAAGCAAAATGGAAAAGGAATTGCGCTGGGAGAATTATGTGGTGATCAATTCGGCGGATGCTCTGATTCTGCAGGTAGTTGAAGCTGTAACCGGCGCAAAAAGCATGGACATCTTTTATGACAGTGGAAAAGCGAAAAATGAGTCTCGACGAATCACTCCCGTTGGTTTGGTGCGGAATCCGGATGGAGATTACATCATGGCATTGTGCCACCGCGACGCCGCTCGAAAGAGATTCTATTTGGCAAAAATTAAATCTGCAACTGTCGTTAGTTAGAGCTCAAGTTAGAGCCTAAGCTAGGACGGGATCACTTCTGTGGAATCTTCGTCCAATACTAGAGGCGGAGCATTGGGCTGCGCCGGAATCGTTCCGGTCTCAATCAAGTGCTTTTGTATTTTCAAAGCTAAGATTTCTAAGTTTTTAAACTCATCATGCGATCGCAACTGAAAAGATCGATGTTTTCCTTCCATAGCTTCATTCACGAACTTTTCAAAGGCATACACAGGACCAGCAATTTTATGTGAGATGATCTTTCCAACCATAAAAAGGGCAGCGCAAAAACCGAGAGTGATCAATGAAAAAGTCATCAAATAGGGAACCAGAAATTTATCCAAAATCAACGAGTTGTGTCCACTGAGCTCGATCATAGTGACTCGCAGATAGGTGTAAGAAAAAACCAACGAAACCACACCTACACAAAAGCCCACTCCGAGAAGAAAAAAACAGTATTTCAATTGAAAGCGCGGGTTGATCCAATACATTTTCCGACTGTTATTGGCAGGCCACAAGAGATCGCCTTCTTTAGTAATAGCATAAACAATCAAACCATAGCCGACCCACTGGAGCGCGTCGGCAATATTAAACGCAGGGCTCAGCCAACCTGAGAAATTGAAAACAATAAAATCAATCACATGGCCATAAATGATTCTGTCTGTCACATTGCCGAGAATTCCGCCAAGGAGAATCGACAAACCACAGCGCAGGTTCAATGATTTGATCGGCAACAGATATTGAATGATCGCATAGGTGCAAAATAAAAATGCTCCGCCGGTGGACAAAGAGACAATTCTCAGCACTGGCGGCAGGCTCGAGAAAAGCCCCAGCATGGCTCCAGGATTGTGATGAAGAATGAAATTCAAAAAGCCTGACATATGAGAATCGGTGAGGCCGTCAGCCCACTCTTTAGTGATGCGATCGCTTAACCAGGTTAAAATTAAGGGAACAAAAACAATGATCCATTCGCGTTTTTTCATTCTAGAGAAATTCCTTGTTCGAACCAAGTCAGCTGGTCAAGTTCAGTGTAGCGGGGATTCTTACAAACCTGCAATCTTCGACTGATTTCGACCCTGCTTTTTGGCTTGGTACAAAGCCTGGTCGGCAGACTCGATCAGTTCCTTCGTCGTCGTGCCATTTTCTGGAAATGACGACAAACCAAAGCTCAAGGAAAGAGAAGACAGCAAAGGAGTCTGAGGTTTTATAAAACTACCTAGACTTTTGTGTTGCTCCGAACCAGCAATAAACTTAGTCCGTAATCTTTCAGCAATGATAAAAGCATCGGTTACTTTCGTGTCTGGCAGGATCATGGCAAATTCGTCTCCGCCGTAACGAGCAACCCAATCAATATTGCGAAGCCCATTGAGCAAAATCTGAGCAACTTTTTTGAGCAAGAGATCTCCTGCGGGATGACCAAATTCGT
>JAYTZS010000007.1:0-6754 GCA_043741885.1 Bdellovibrio sp.
GAAGGTGGATTTGCTCCAAAGTTGCAAAACAATGAAGAAGCGATGAAATTGCTGGTCGCAGCCATTGAACAAGCTGGATACAAGCCTGGAGAGAATGTGTTTTTAGCACTGGATGTCGCGGCCACAGAAATGTTTGATAAAAGCAAATACAAGTGGGACGGCAAACAAATTTCTGGCGATGAACTTCAATCGGTTTATAAAAGTTGGACTGAGAAATATCCATTGATTAGCATTGAAGATGGTTTTGCCGAAGATGATTGGGACTCTTGGAAAAAAATGACGGCAGCTTTAGGTGAAAAGGTGCAACTGGTCGGCGATGATTTGTTCGTGACCAATCCAAAACGCTTAGCTCGTGGAATCGAAGAAAAAGCAGCCAATGCTTTGTTGGTGAAAGTGAATCAAATTGGAACACTGACCGAAACTGCAGAGGCCGTGTCACTTGCCCAAAGAAATAAATATCGGACTGTGATGTCGCATCGAAGTGGTGAGACCGAAGATTCGATGATTGCGGATTTAGCGGTCGCTATGAACTGCCACCAAATTAAAACTGGCAGTCTTTGTCGCAGCGAACGGACAGCCAAATACAATCAGCTTCTGCGAATTGAAGAGATGCTTGGCGGTCTGGGACAATACTGGGGCCGAAGCGCATTTCAATAATTTTAAGCAACCAGACTTAAGGGCATGGCCGTCTAGTTTCGTTGTCTAAAGAGCTCCAAAGTGGAAAGTAGAAGAGAATTTTTCTACACTAAGAGTTCATGAAATTACTGTTACAACCGTTCAAAGTCCTTATTTTGTGCTTGATCTTCGCTGCCGTCAGCCTCCTTTTTAATGGTGGATTTTTTCAGCTTTATCGTTTGCATCGGGATCAAACTTTTCTTCAAGATCAGATCTCAGCGACGCGGGGACAGATCATTGATTTGACCCGGCAATTAAAAATGGCAAAAGATCCCGTCTATATGGAACATCAAGCCTTGGACAATTATGACTTGGTCGATGAACGCGATTTAGTTTTTGTTTTTTCCGAGGAATAACAATGGCTTAGCTCATGTTCAAATTTGCTATATTACACCTGGCCGCAAGGGCAATCAGAGTAATTGCTCTAATCTTGACAGACTCCATTTCTCTCTGCAGAATCAATCTCTATGAATAAAACTTGGGATGGAATCAGAATCCGCGGACTGCGACTTCGAATGGGATGGAGCCAATCTGATTTGGCCAGGCGCTTGAATACAACAGCCGAAATTGTGCGACAATGGGAAATGGACACTGAGATTCCGGCCCAGGCCTGTGAAGACATCTTAGAAATGGTTTTCAAATTGGCAGATGATTCAGCTGAAGGCATCGCTTGTGAGTCTTTGGCCGAAAACTTTTTTTCAAGTGGCGATCTATTGCAGGTCGACAGAACTTCCATTCGTCGGAAATTTCTCGATCAATAAATCCTTTCGGTGGTAGAGCATAGGGCATGAAAAAGCTCTTTATTGTCGACGTCAGTTCGCTTTTCTTCCGTGCTTTCTACGCTGTAAGACCACTCACTTCTCCTGCTGGAATGCCGACGAACGCCATTTACGGCTACCTTTCGATGATTATGAAATTGCTGAAAGATGAAAAACCAAATTATTTGGTTTTTTGTTATGACCGAAAAGAGCCGTCGTTTCGCAAAGAAATTTATCCCGAATACAAAGCGCATCGAAGCGAAATGCCAGAAGATCTAATCCCACAAATTCCTTACATTAAAAAATTAGCCGACGTGATGGGAATTGCCTCGTTGGAAGTTCCGACTTTTGAAGCAGATGATTTGATTGGAACATTGGTTCATATCGGACGTAAAAATGACTTGGAAGTTTACATTGTAAGCGGGGATAAAGACTTCGCACAGCTTCTCGAAAAGCATGTGTACATGTACGACACAATGAAATCAGTCCAGATCGACACCCAGGGGGCCATTGAAAAATGGGGAATTCCGCCGGCTCAATTTATCGATTATTTAGCTCTCGTCGGAGATGCTTCAGACAATATTCCGGGAGTGGCGGGTATCGGACCGAAAGGGGCGCAAAAACTTCTCCAAGACTATCAGAACCTCGAAGGGATTTACCAAAACATCGAGCAGTTCAAAGGAGCTTTAAAAGAAAAGCTCATCAAAGATAAAGACAACGCATTTCTTTCTCGTCAACTTTCGACGATTGTCTGTGATGTCCCCGTCGACACAGACATTTCAAAATATCTTCGGCGATCGTTTCACCGCGAAGATTTAACTGCGTTTCTGGAAGAACTGAACTTCAAGGCCCTGGAGAAAAATATTTGGAATTTAGATATCAAAGACTCTGATGGCGTCGAGAAGCCAGTGCTTGTGGATGCCGACAAGAAGCAAACTTTTCCTAATTTTCGGGCCCCTTCCGCCGAGCCAGTCGTTAAAGCAGTTCAGCCTCGCTCTGCCGTCGAGAAAGCCAGCGCTAACTTCTTGCTTGAGGAAACTGAAATCTCTCATTTGGCAGAAGAATTAAAAGCGCATTCCGAAGTTTGGGGATTGATGTCGCAAAGTGGTCTATTTGTAGGCCAGGATCGGACCGTTTTTGCACTCCGCGGTGACCCCTTAGAGCTCGGAAGGATTTCTGATCAGCTTAACTTGCAGTGGAAAGGTTTTGATTTAAAATCTTTTTGGCATTTGATTCGACCTCTGAGGCCAGTTGGTATTTGGGACGCCCAACTAGCGGCTTATGTGATAAAGCCCGGAGAATCGATGGAATGGGACCGGATCTACACTCGCTTCACAGGTGAGCTGCCAATGGATCTTCCCTCGGGAGCTGACCTTTTCAGTGCTCACCTGCATCTCGAAAAAAAATTACTTGAACAATTAAAAATACTCAATTTCGAAAAAATTTATCATGATCTGGATGTCCCATTGGCTTCGATTTTATATTGTATGGAGCAACGGGGAATAGCCATTGATCCAGGACTGTTGAGTGTTCAAAGCCAAGAGTTGCACCTTGAAATCCAAGAGCTGGAAAAGAAAATTCATGAACAGGCGGGAGAGGCCTTTAATATCGGAAGTCCAAAGCAACTGTCACAAATTTTGTTCGAGAAACTGAAGCTTCCAGTTGGTAAAAAAACCAAGACCGGCTTTTCAACTGACAACGAAGTGTTAGAAAAACTTTCAGTTAGGAATCCTATTGCAGATTTGGTGTTGAGCTACCGGGAGCTTGCTAAACTCAAATCAACCTATGTTGATGCCTTGCCTGTTTTGGTAAAAGAAGACGGTCGCATTCACTCGACTTTCAATCAGGCTCTGACGACTACCGGACGTCTGTCCTCCAACGAGCCCAATTTGCAAAACATTCCTGTGCGCACAGCCAGAGGCACTCGGGTTCGCCGAGCTTTTATTGCATCACCTGGAAAGGCTTTGCTGTCGGTCGATTATAGTCAAATTGAGTTGAGAATTTTGGCTCACTTTTCAGATGATCCCAATCTGATTCGTGCTTTCGCCGACGATTTGGATATTCACACGGCAACCGCTTCTGAAGTTTTCGGAGTCAGCCTCAAAGAGGTGACCGGTGAACAAAGGCGTGCCGCAAAAGCAGTGAACTTCGGAATCGCCTATGGACAAGGGGCCTTCGGTTTGGCCGAAGTTCTTAAGATTCCTCGCAATGAAGCCGCAGATATTATCAAACGCTACTTCACTCGATTCGCTCGAGTGCAAAACTATATCCAAGACACTATTGCCACAGCCAAGGTGAATGGTTATGTCGAAACTTTATCTGGAAGGCGCAGATACATAGACGAGTTGCGCTCCAGCAGTTCTGCCATTCAAAAGTTCGGCGAGCGAGCTGCAATCAATGCTCCGATTCAGGGCACGGCCGCTGATATTGTGAAAAAAGCAATGATTGATGTGACTGCTCAGGTCGACACTCCAATGATATTGCAAGTGCATGACGAATTGATTTTCGAAGACCACATTGCAAATCTAGAAAAACAAAAGAACCAGATTGTTAAAATTATGGAATCAGTGATCGAACTGAAAGTTCCTTTGAAAGCCAATTCTAAAATCGGTCTGAACTGGGATGCAGCCAAGTGATAGCTCTAAAAATAAACTAAAAATATCAGCTTACTCGAGCTCCCAGCCCACGACCTTCCCACCTTCAAAGAAAACCAGTTTTTTTTCTGGTTTGAATCCATCTTGAGTTGAAACGAATTTGTTGTAATGCCAACGTTCGTTTTTGAACTGTGGGTTTCCTGAAACTTCAACTTGATCTGGGTCACCCCAAGCCTGCTTGACCAAGCTTTGAGACATCCCAAGAGCGATATCTTGAGACTCGATAAGATCTTTCATCTTTGTCTGAGTTTGAGCCGCTCTAGAACTGAAGCCTTGCTGCACCAGCCACTTCTGCCGAGTTTCAAATCCAGGCAGCTGTAAAAATTCGATTCGCTCCCGGTCATTCTCAAAACAGGGAAGTGCCTTTGAATACTGCTCGGTCTCTTTCCGACTAGAGAGAGCGTTTTCTAGTTGTTTCAACCGGGTCTTTTCATTGATCGACTCTTCGTCTTCTTCCAGCCGGCCATTTGAGGACCCTCGAGAAGAGGTTCTTGTCAATTGAGTCTGCCGTCTGTCTGCATAGCCACTAGCTCCGCTTCGATCAAAGTTAGCGCAAGCAACCAAATAGGAAACCAAAAAAAGAACCAGCAAATGCGAGAACAGATACGACAACTTCATGGGACCTCCAAAAAGAACTGTACCTCTCCAGTGTAAAATAAACTTGCTGTGCGGTGATTCCATTTTTAGAATGAAAGCACATTAGTAGGTGGAATCTCGACGAAAGGCCCGTGGTTTTGAATAGAAATGGCTGAGCAAAAAAACAGTTCGCCTGAATCAAATGAAAAAAACTCGCTTCACGCTTTCGCAGCTGAAGAAGAGGAAATCTCTGAAGCGGATTTGGATGCTGCGATTTCTGAAGCCGATCCCGATTTTTTAAAGTCGATTGATGCGCTTGGAAAAGACAAAAGTCTTTCTTTGTCGCAAATTATTATCTCGGACGAAGATCAAGCTTTGAATGAAGAAAAAGATGCTTGGGCAAAAGCTGGCCGCCTGGCTCGCATTGTCTTTCGTTTCTTCCCAGCGATCGCGTGGATTTCGATCAAAGCTAAAAAATTGAAGTTCGTCTTATTTTCATTTTTTCGTGCCGAATGGGTCGGCGCGCAAAATTTTTTCTATTTCCTGGCAACTGATGGAAAGAATAAAGTTGTTGGCCGAATTAAGCTAACCCTGAACATTTTTTTCGATCAAATTAACGAAGCTCAGAGAAATTTTCGCTATCTTAGCGGGAAACTAAAGTCGGCTTTTTTTGCAATCGTTCTGCTGCTGTTAGGAACCGGATTTTTTATTTTTCGAAGTTGGACACATGGAGTTCTGCCAACCCATGATGGTTTGTTTCTGACTTCGCTTGAGCAAATTGCGACGGATGTTTCTGATTATGATCCAGCAAGTGAAGTCGAACCATTTTACGAGAACCTGCGGGTAGCGACAAATTTTCTTTTGATTCCAAAGATGGTGGTCAATCTAAGAAAGTCCCAGCATTCAGGAGACAATCCGATGGCTGCAATGGAATTCTATGTCGAAGGGATTACTCCTGAAGCCCTCATTGAAATCAAAGATCGTGAAACAGAGATTCGCGACCGGATCCAAAGAGTGACAGAAGACTTTACCTTCGACCAAGTGGATTCTGCTGAAGGTAAAGTGCTGGTCACCGAGAAAATAAAAAAGGAAATCAATCTGCTTCTAACCACGGGCAAGACCAAGAGATTCTGGATCAAAACTGTCTTGGTCAAGCCCTAGCCGTTAATAGCCAGCAAAGGCCGTCAATTTCAATTTGCCAAATGCTTAGGAAATTTTTGTCTTATTGAAGATTTTGAATAAGCTCTTGGGTCTATATTATAAGCTCGGAGTCTGTCATGCAGGGTGGACTTGGGAAGACCCAGATCAAGTGCCGTCTGTCTCTGATTTCCATTGTTGGAAGCCAAACGTTTAAGAATCATTTGGCGTTCCATTTCTTTGATGATCGGCAAAGGGTTCAACATTGAGTTGGCAATGGGTTGAGATTGAGGCCCTAATGATAATTTGTCCAATATCGTTTCGACCTGTTCAGCATATATAGTTTCCCGAGGGTGCATAGCGGCGGCCCGAGCTACAGTGTTTTTTAACTCGCGAATATTTCCTGGCCAAGTGTGCTTTTTCATTCTCTCAATCCCGGAAAAAGAGAATCGAACTTTCATTTGTTTTGCAAATGTATAAAGAAGCTCTTCGAAATCCTCCGGACGACCGAACAGCGTCGGAGTCTCAATGTTCAAGACATTCAGTCGATAATAAAGGTCAGATCGAAATTCCTGATTTTGAATTCTTTCAATCAGGTTTTGATGAGTCGCTGCGATAATCCGAACATCGGTTCGAATATTGGAATCACTCCCGACAGGTCGAATTTCATTGTTTTCGAGTGCGCGCAAGAGCTTTGCCTGAAGATTCAAAGATAGATCGCCGATTTCGTCTAAGAAAAGAGTTCCGCCGCGTGCCGATTCAAAGGCCCCTTTGCGATCGCCGATAGCCCCAGTGAAAGACCCTTTGATATGACCAAATAACTCGCTTTCAACTAAATTCTCGGAAAGTGCGCTGCAATTGACGCTGACAATGGGGCCTTTGGAGCGCTTCGAAGCCTTGTGAATGGCCTGAGCAATAATTTCCTTTCCTGACCCTGAGGCGCCTAAAATCAAA
>JAYTZS010000008.1:0-6752 GCA_043741885.1 Bdellovibrio sp.
GGCGCCTCAAGACAACGATTTAAAAGCCTCCAGAGTGGTTAATTTTGAAATCACTGAAATTTTCTCGCAAACATTTCAGCCGTGGGATGATCCGTCCGGCGTTGACGCTGATTTGATTGGCAAACCCATGGTTACAGGGATCACGATGAAAGTTGCCACACGAAATTATTTTGCCGTTCCTAGCGGACAAGTGATGAAGTGGTGTCCACCCGATTTTATGCCGGGCGGAAGCAAAGCAAATGCAGCCTGCGCCACCGCCGCCGCATATAAAGACAGCGAAAAAATATTTACTTTCAGTATTCGAAACAATGTGGTCGGACGCTCTTTCACGCAAAGGGGTTTGGATGCGGATACGACGGGCTCAACCGACAACCTGATGATGCCGATTTATCGACGGCCTTTGGATTCCGTTTACTTTCTCAGTCCGGCTTTATCATACCGAGGTTTAAGCTTATGAAAAAAATCATCCTGGGATCGCAGGGGTTTTATCTTCTGTCCTTTGCGATCACGGTAGTTGCCCTTGGTTTGATTGGAACGGGCATGATTATGAGTCAAAGCAGCAACCTCTATCGAGCGCGAGGCAGGAATCGAGCTCTGTATGACGCTGAAGTGGCGATCGATTCCCTCGGCAAGAAATTACGTTATGCTTACGAGATGGCAGCACCTGTGGCCGAGAGCAACAACGCGACTTTTATGCCTGCGTCCCATGTTACCGATAAATTTTCTTGGGTTCGATCTTACGTACCTCAACCGACCGGTGCGCCAAAATTAGGGAGTCCTAAGAACGTTGATTTTTATATTCCCAACTCAAAGATTTGTGTCGAGCGAGGTGATTTCGCGGCATTGTCGCCAAACAATAAACTTATCTGCCTCATTTTTCCCCCAGCTTTTCATGCATGGAATGATCTTTTCAAAATCAATTTCTCCGGGCCTTCGGAAAGCTTTGCCGACGCGGGCACAGATACTAGCGAGACGAAAATTTCCATTTATAATTTGCCTGGTCTCTTTTCCACTGCCACCCACCTGAGCAGGCTTCGCTTTTTTATCAACGAAAGTCAGGCTCAGTCCACGGTATCCGCAGATCCCGGGAAAGTGGCCGATGCTCCGATCGCCAATTCGGTTCCGATCAAACAGTACAATCCAAATACTCTGCCGTTTCAGCTCCGCTATGGAAAAAACAATTGCACGCCAGGACAGCTCGATCGCTTTTGCGTGACTGTGCAATTCTGCGCGAAGCTTGGAGCGTGCCTGCCTACTGAAATGGTGCTTCAAACGTTTGTTTTTATGAAGGCTCCTCAATCTTCTCTTTTCAACTGAGGCTTATGATCGAAAAGATAGATTCTGTCCCCTTGAAGTCGATGAGAAAAATTGGTTTCTGGATGTTTGTCATGGCCGCCGCAAGCTTGCTCACAGAAATGATTCTGGCTCAACTGGCAACTGTGTTGTGGGGTGGACTGATTGCCAAATACACCTTGACCTTGGGAGTTTTCATTTTAGCTTTGGGCCTAGGCTCGCTGATTCAAATTCGTCGTGACCAAGCTTCCAGTTTGGCCTGGCAACAATTAATTATGGTAGGACTTTCGATCATCTCGCCTTGGATGGTTCTGTGGGCCGGCACGCATCTCGTCTCTTGGGCTAGCTGGTCGATAGCCGCCTTGAGTATTTTTTCTGTCGGCTTTTTCTGTGGTTTGGAATTCCCTCTATTGGCTGCTTTGGCGGCTGAAGAATACCAAACAAATTTCACAAATAAGTTCGAAAATAAACCTAAATTGGTATCAGCGGCTATTTTTTCTCAGCTTCTTCGCATGGATTATTTGGGAATGGGCCTCAGTTCGTTTTTATTTCCCGTTTTTTTATTGAAACATTTAGGAGTATTTCAAGCCTCCTTGCTGGCGGCACTTTTCAATTGGCTCGTGGCCTTTAGCATTTATCTCCACTATCACAAGGCTATTTCCTCAGCTAAACAAAAGGTTGTGTTCTTCGGCATTTTGATCTTGAGTGGCGCAGTTATCACAGCCTTGTACTTGTCGGCGGACGAGCTGACAAGTGCAGCTCAACAGTGGATTGTCCAATGATCGTTTTATTTCTTATTTCTTTTTGCAGCTTTTGCTATCAGTCTTTGGCTGCAAAAATGATTTATTTGTATTTGCAGGACGACACGTTATCCTTTGCGATTGCCAGCTCCATTTTTTTCTTAGGTCTTAGTCGTGGGAATTATATCTGCGTTCGCGCGGCGCAAAAGCTTTCTCTGCAGAAATTAAAATATTCCCTAGTTAGCAATGAACTTTCAGTGGTGATCTCAGCGTGTCGAATGGGATTGTATTTCAGTGCTGCTGCTTTCTTGCTGGCTTATTTGCAAAGCCATCTGCCCAATTCCAGTCTGGAAACCTGTCAGATGATTGTTGCTGGAATTGGAATTTTTTCCCTGAGACGTTTGGGCTTCACCTTAGGCAAGGAGCTCGGCCTGAGTTTTATGGTTTCTCAGAACGAAGCTGCTAATGAAGAAAAATCTGCAGAATCCGGAGAGCAAAAAAAACAGGTGGGTTCGGCCATTGCCTGGACTTATTTTGGCGGAATGGTAGCGTCTGCTCTTTGCGCTTTTTGGTTTTTCAAACAGATCAATCCCATTCAATTTATTTGGCTTCCCTGTGCCTTGAATCTGCTTTTGGCAGTTTACTTTTCGAGAAATTATCTCAATGAATCGACTCGTCTGGAAAAGATCAAAGTCGCCGGTCAATTTTTTTTATCTGTGGCGCTGTTGTCGTTTCTGGTGATCGATGGAAATTCTATTTATACAAAGGGGAAGTATTTAATTTATGACCTGGGCGCCGCTCAATTTCAGGAAAGCCTTGCCGAGCGTTTGCGCCGTTTGCAAAACAGTATGCAGATCAATTCGAAAGCGAGTGATTTCCAAGTGATTGATTGGGTGACCTATTTAGGCAATCCGGTTTTCTCTAGACTTTACCTAGACGGAGCCTTTCAGTTTGATAGCGTGGAGCAAGAATCTTATCATGAACCATTTTGGCGAAGCGGCTTGTATTTTTCAAAAACCACTCCACAAAAAGTTTTGATCATGGGGGGCGGAGATCTTCTTCTAGCGAGCAAAATTCTTGATGACTCCAACATCAACAACATCAGTGCCATCAGCGCCATCAGCGCCATCAAGAAGACGCCGAAAATAACCTTGGTCGAACTGGACCCTTTGATGCCAGAAATGGCGATTAGTTTTTGGCATCAGCTAGAAAAAAGCTCGCTGAGAAAAGTTAATTTGGTGACGGCTGATGCCTTTGGATTTTTGCGCGGACGTCGGAACTCCTGGGATGCGATCTTCTTGGATTTTCCAGACCCCCGATCGGCCGACCTTTCGAAGTTGTACTCAGTCGAGTTCTATTCAATGGTGTTAAAAAATCTGGCAGATGATGGGTTTGTGGTGCTTGATTACCCCACTCACAATTCACCTCAAGTGATTTTCTCGACTTTGCAGGCAGCTGGGTTCAAAACAGTATTTCTCTATGGCAAAGGGAATACTTTTGTTTATGCCGATGCAAAACCCCGTACTTCCGAAGAGATTTTTCAGCTAACGAGTCAAAGTCCCTATCCGATGATCGACACACCTCAATTTGAAAAAAAAGCGGTGAATTCTGTTTTCGAGTTGCGCTTACCCGAAGAAAAAACCTGGGCTTATCTGAAGCTCTGGTGGCAGAATAATTCTCACTTCTAAGCACTCAGGAATTGCTTCAGTCACTCAAGCCATTTAAGATAAACAAGTGGCCCTAGCAAAATTCCAAAAACACAATAGATCTCGATTTTCGCAAGCAGGCGTTTCGCTGGTTGAGGTTTTGATATCGGTTGCAATTTTGTCTGGCTTTTTTATTGTTTCGTTTTCATTTTACACCAATCAGAGAAAGAACATCAATCAGGCGGCTCTCAATGAGCAATGCCGTGCCGTTTTAGAAAGAACTTTTGCACGAATTGATTCAGGCGGAACCTATACTTTGCCGTCGATCTCAGGCGCCACACCCGATGTATCACTGAATCCTTATCCAGGACCCACTCCTCCGCCGGCAGGGTACTCAATTTATACGGTTAATCCCTTGGCGCGGGCTTCAAACAACCCGAACAACACTACAACTTTTGCCAACCGTTTTAAAAACTTTCTTGGAACGATTTCGCCCCCAATGTACATGACGATCACTGGCACCGGTGTCGGAGTCTATGCGCGACCGACTCCCCCTGGGCCTTTGGCTCCTGAAAATGATGGGGTGACCTTGCGAACGCCGTTGTTGGCAAAAAGTGCCATGGCAGATTTAGCTGATTTGTATGCAAACAAAGCCTACAAAGGCGTACCGGGCGCGCTTCCCTCCTCCTTGCAGAGTACCGCCGATTCCGAATCAAAGAACCCCGGACTCAAAATTCAAATAGACCGATTCAAATTGCAAGACGGTGGCGTGGACAATTTTACCGGCGCTGGAAAATTTTGGCCTTTGCCTAGAAATCAGTTCGGCAAACCTACGACGACGACTGGCTGGAATGACATTCGCGGTCCGGAAGATTATGCTCTGACAAAAACAGCGCTCGGCCCAGGCATGCGAGTAGGCAGCTTTCCTAATGATCCGGCAACTCTGCAAATGGGTTGGGATCACGGTTTTCTAGTGACGCTCAGTTTGGACAATTATCAGCCCTCTGCGGCCTTTCCGCCAGTGTCCTGTCTGGCAAAAAAAGATTATTCTTTGCCAATCGCCTACCACAACACCATGAACTATCACGCAGATATTGACATCCTCAGCCCGCCTGCGGACGGCATCAATCCACAAAAAGTCGACACCGGCCTTATGACAAATAAATTTACTGGCTTGACGGCCATCGATCAAATCTCAGCAATGTTTACCAATGTCTCAGTCAATCCAGCGACTGACGGCATCAATGATCGTCCCGTTTGCTCTCAAGACAGCACCGTGAATAAAAGCTTTCAAGTCCGATTGAGATTTAAAAATTTATCGAAACAGCCCGGTGCTGTTCCAATGTGTTTAGATACTTCAGGAATTCCTGGAAAGCTGCGAAACACAGATGGCTCCGACTTTCAATGGTGTCCCGGAGACATCGGCGTGCCGGGCGGTGGAAATGCGGAAGTCAAAATTATCGGCGCTAAGAACGGCGGCGCAGAACAGGGCAAGCAAGGCTGGGTTCCGTGCGAGCAATTGAGACTATGTCATGCAAAACCCGACAAAGTCGAAGTGCTGAGTGGCGGGCTCAACTCCGATGCGATCGAATATAAATATACCTATGATTTTACCAACGACAAAAACTCGAGCGGAAATCGTCTTTGGGGCTGTTACATGATGGTTGAAACTTCTGTGCTTGATGCTGCGGGAAATCTGATGTTCATTCCCAATCTTGCCGTTCTCAATACGAGCGACATCGCAGTTGGCTCTGCCCGTCCATTTGCAGAATCAGTCAAACCCTATGCCTATTTCAAACCGCCTCCTTGTTACAGCTGCAAATGCAAAAACTGCAAAGGTGGTAAAAGTCTTTTAGGGATCTTGTTGATTATCATCATCATTGTCCTGGTTGTCTTCGATCCCTTTCTGATTGGTTTTTTAGATGCGATTTCTGCCGTTTCCGCCACCGTGTTCGGATCAGCCACTGAAATTTTGGCGGCCGGAACCATTGCCGCAGCAAGTATCGGCGGAGTGGCTTTAGCGGCTGGGGCTACTTGCTTCTTTCAGCTCGGTGGCGGAGGTGGAATGTGCAGTTCAGAACCAGCCAGTTTTTCGGCTGCAGATTATTTGTCGTGCAAGGACCAAAATCAGGCCTGCTCTTGTGGAAGTCAGTGCCAGAAAATTATTCCTCCAGATCCCTACGCTCCTCTCGAATATGATGGTCCAAAACCTCCGGTCAATGCAACCTGCGCTTACAGTGCCGGCCGAGTGGGGCTCGATCCACTATCAACCGGATATGCTTGGCAAGTGCAAATCGGACTGCGAAGCTCGACCACTGGGGGTATCGACAAAAAGCTCGTTGCATCGATTGGTCAAACAGCAATCTATCATTTGGTCGACACCGCCAGTGGTGTCTACTGTCTGTCGGAAAATATTTGCACCTACGATCCAATAACCCAAACCGGAGTGTGGAAAATCTATACCGGCAATGCAGATTACAATCCGGCCGAAGGCTGTGCGCTGATGAAAATCGGTTACAAAATTGATGTTAATTCGGGCAGCGCAAGGCAAGGGCCGGCTCTCTGTATTCAGCCCGACGAAAACGGGAACTCGCTGACATCTTGTTCCTATTTTGATTGCGAAGCCTACAATGGGGCTTCGGTCTGGAGCAAAGCAAAGCTAAGCAATGTTTTTGCTGGAAATACTGGAATTGCTGGCCATTCTGGAGGGCAGTCTTCGCTTCCCTTTTTCTCTTCTGCGGGATCCTCCTATTTTCCAGTGCAGAAAACTGTCGCCAACTGCGGAGGCTGGAAAACAACCTGTGGGAATAATTCGCCGTGCTTTCCGGCTGGTGCACCTTGGCCGGTTCCCGCCGTCGAAGGACCTTATACTGGAATTCCTGATGGAGTTCCTCATGTGATGAGCAATGACTGCGGAACTCCGACTTCGACAGCCTTCTCTTGTCCGTTAAAATGCAGTCCGGTCTTCGACAGTTACACGAATCCCACTGCATCCCTACTGCACGGCTCAACTCCGCCCAAGACGGGTACATTCTCTGGATATACCGGGTGCATTGCAGACGATAGCAAAAAG
>JAYTZS010000009.1:0-2337 GCA_043741885.1 Bdellovibrio sp.
GAGGACATTTGCGGTTCCGCCAACATTGACTCGTTCCATCGAGGCTCGTTCCGCTCTTTTGTAGGCAATCAGACCGGCCAAGTGAAACACTGTATCAACCTCTTTGAAATGTTCGAGAAGACTGTACACATCTGTGACATCCCCATGCACGAACTGAGTGTCCAAGCCTTCGAGTTCTAAGAGGTCACTGGATGGTCGAACCAAAGAAAGCACCTGATGACCTTCGGAAATCAGGCGGCGCACGACCCAAGAACCTAAAAAGCCGTTGGCACCGGTGACTAGAACTTTAGACATTTGATTTTCTCTTTCTTGCCGCTCTTGCCATTGTCCAAAGTTGAAATTTCTTCGAGACAAATCGAGTGACCTGGGCTCCAAAATATCCGCAGCTGGAACCCAATAAGATTCCGGCGAACACATCACTTGGATAGTGAACTCCATCATAAATTCGGCTGTAAGCGATCAGAGTTGCAAAAACAAAGCAAAGCCAGCGCAACTTTGGAAAGAAGACAGATAAAAAAACCGCCGTGCAAAAGATATTTGTCGCGTGATTTGAGGGAAAGCTAAATCCTCCAGCTCCGCTCCGTTGAATCACATCTAGAGAGGCAGAGAAGGGCCGGGGTCGCTCCCAAAAGTGTTTCGCAGTTTTTCCTAATTTATCAGACAAAGCTAAACTTGAAGATAATCCCACTAAGAGAAAGACGCCTGATGTCCGATAAAAATAGATAATTAACAAAATAAAAACTGGCAGAACATAAAATTTAAATTCTTGGGTTTTGTGAAGATCGGTGATTGCCGGCATAAGGGCATCAAACAGTGGATTGGCCAGATCTCGATTGATCCAGCGTAATATTGTCAGGTCTAGATGTTCAAAAAATCTCATAAGCTCCTCAGAAATCACCTACTAGGATCATGACTTTGCAGGCATGGGCTCGTCACTGATAAAAAGTCCAGGCGGGGACAAAATCTAGCCCTCGACTTAGGATCAGAGCAGTACGACAGATTTTTCACTGAAAAATTTGCTGTGGCACAATAAAGAGATGATTGAATTAACAAGTTTGGTAGGCAAAGCCATGGTCATCAATGCAGAGCAAATTCGATGGCTCGAAACCTCTCCGGACACCATCGTTTGTTTTGTTGATGGGACGCGTTTGCCAGTGAAAGAAACTGCTGAACAGGTTCGAGAGAAATTTCTTAATTATAAAAAACAGATTTTTCAGATTACTAAGGAAGGGTCATAGAATGGATTCGACGGCGATCATAGGACTGCTTTTAGGTTTCGGCGGAATTATTGCTGGCAACCTTCTTGAGGGCGGGCAGATCAGTTCATTGTTTCAAGGAGCTGCAGCCATCATAGTGATTGCGGGCACGGCAGGCGCTGTGATTGTGTCCTCTCGCCGCGAAGATTTGGACCTGGGTCTGAAAATGTTTAAAAAAGCTTTTCAGAAGACAGAACAGACCGAAGCCAACGCCGCTATGCTTGAAATACTGGAGTGTGCCCGGTTGGCTCGCAGAGAGTCGATCCTTTCCATTGAAAAAAGAATCGTGAATATGTCAGATCCATTTTTACAAAATGTCATGCGTGCTGTGGTCGATGGGGTGGATCCAA
Organism: Bdellovibrio sp.; assembly: GCA_043741885.1. Classification (GTDB taxonomy): domain Bacteria; phylum Bdellovibrionota; class Bdellovibrionia; order Bdellovibrionales; family Bdellovibrionaceae; genus 21-14-0-10-47-8. The sequence continues at coordinate 1,607 of JAYTZS010000009.1, forward strand.
AAATTCTCAGAGACCTGTTCGAAAAGCAAATTGAGCTCGAAGAAGATTCTTTGCTGGCTGGAGCAAAAATTTGGACGGATGCCGGTGGTTATTCACCAACAATTGGAATTATCGGTGCAGTTCTCGGCTTGATCCATGTGATGGGAAACCTCTCAGATACGTCCAAGCTCGGCGCCGGAATTGCGGTGGCATTTGTCGCAACAATTTACGGAGTCGGAATGGCCAATCTCTTGCTGTTGCCCATCGGATCCAAATTAAAAAAATGGGTCATGCGGCAAGCACTCGTCAAAGAAATGATCCTTGAGGGAGGCCTGTGCATTCACGCAGGCCTCAATCCCACTTTAACCGAAGTGAAACTGAAACCCTTTCTTGCGAAAGCCAGCTAATGAGAAGACGCAGACACGAAGAACATGAAAACCACGAGCGCTGGTTGGTTTCCTATGCCGATTTCATCACCTTGCTATTTGCATTCTTCGTCGTTCTTTACGCAACCTCGAGCCAGAACGAAGAAAAAGAAAAGAAATTTGAAGAGTCAATCAAAGCCAATTTCAAACTCCTCGCCGTCGTCGGCTCCAAAGAACAAAACCTAGGAAATCCTCTAGGCCAAGTTTTCGAGCCATTCGACATGATCAGCAAACGAAATGTCGGGAATGTCGAACTAGAAGACGCAATCGAACAGATCCTGCACAAAAAGTTGTCGGAGGCTGACCGAAAAGCTTCCATCACCGGCC
>JAYTZS010000010.1:0-2335 GCA_043741885.1 Bdellovibrio sp.
CTCGTTTGCCAGCGGCCAAATATTCTGGCGTCTTGGTGGGACTGATAAATTTGGTCGATTCGTTGAGGGCAAACGGCATCATCGCCACATCCCAGCCAGCTAAATATTTAGGTAAATCTTGGTAATTTTTATTGCCCAAGTAATGGATGTTTTTCATCCGCGGCAAAGTTCGACAATCCACTTTCACCACGGGACCAATAACTACAAACTGCCACTCGGGCTTAGCGCGAGCGATCGTCTCTAGCAACACATAGTCCAGCCTCTCGTCCACAGCGCCGAAGTAACCGACTCGTGGATGCGCAATGGAAGCTTGGTCTGCGGGGTCTTGTGATTTGTTTTTTTCAAGCCTGGCCGAATGGAAATGAGCAACGTCAATGCTGCTAGGGAACGCATGGACATTGGGATGCTTGTTTCGTTTTGCTTCAAACAAAGTGCGTCCACCAGTAAACATCACGTCCGCTTTTTTCATTAATTTTTCTTCCAGCAGCGGCAGAGCCGAGTGAGCGCCGCGGAAAGCAGAAAGTTCGTCCATGCAATCATAAATAATGGCAACCGGTTTTAAATGCAGAGAAAAATCCAAAGCCATCGGAGTGTAATACCAAAGCAAATATTTTTCGATTTGTTCTTGTTCAATCAGTTGATTGAGCAGTTCGGCCTGAAGTTTCAAGGCCTCTTCGTGCGAAGTGTTTTCGGGCAGGTGAGGAACGACAATTCGAATCTTTGGCCCTCGTTCTGCGATTTCTAATCGAGCCGTGGCACTGTCGAAAATGGGTTCTTCGAAAAAGAACACTCGGCGGGACTTGGCAAATCGAGTGAGCAAATGTTGCGGTCTCTGGAAAATAAAATCCCAGCGAAGGTGGGAAAGACAGATCAGATCCACTTCGGCAAAAGCCTGATCCAGCTGAATTTGCGACGCTGCGCTTAAGTTTTTTATAGTATTTTTCGCAGTCATCTCTTGAGACGAGCCCGGAAAGGAAGAACTCGGAACGGAAGTCGACTTCAATTTCTTTGAAAAATCGGGATAGAGAGGGGTCTGAGTTGTCGTTGGCGGCATATTTTCCTCATTTTTTGTTAAACACCAGGTTCTGTTAGTGCAATCGCGGTGCCCATCGAGGCCCCTTAGAAAAAGAAATTTGCGCTTGCAAACAATTGTTTCCATCAAGACGGAAACTGCGTTTAAATGTTTTCATCGGTTGTAGGCGCTTTCCAGGAAAAATCAATTCGGAAATTGCCTTTAACTCCGTGAGAGCAGAATAAATCGAATAAAGAGTCTAATAACATGGATGTGAAATAATGGGGCAGAACTGGATTGATGGCGTGTCAAATTACCCGAGACCGCAATTAAAAAGAGATTATTGGATGTCTTTGGATGGGGCCTGGAACTTTTGTTATGACGATGAGCATTTATTTGTCGAACCGCGGGAGATTCAGAACTGGCCTCTAAAAATCAATGTTCCCTATGCTCCAGAATCTAAAAAAAGTGGGATCGAAGACAATAATTTTCATCGCCATTTGTGGTATCAAAGAGAATTCTATTTACTTCCGAAAGGCAAAACGATTTTGCATTTTGGTGCGGTCGATTATACGGCGAAAGTTTGGGTTAACGATCGCTTCGCCGGAATTCATGAAGGAGGGTCGGCTTCTTTCTTTTTTGATGTCACTCATTTGTTGAACGAAAATGGCCAGCAAAAAATCTCAGTGTATGCTGAAGATGACCCCAGAGATTTAGCCAAGCCACGAGGAAAACAAGATTGGCACTTGGAGCCACATAGCATTTGGTATCCCCGCACCAGCGGTATCTGGCAAACGGTGTGGCTTGAGCAAGTGAGCGAGACTTACATTGACCGAATTCGCTGGACGCCGCATTTGGAGAGATGGGAAATCGGCTTTGAGGCTTACCTCGCTGGTGATTTGAAAGACGGAGCTATTCTTAATGTGAAACTGAAAGCAAACGGCCTGCTTCTGGTTCACGATGCTTACCAAGTTATTGCTGGAGAAGTGCACCGACGAATTGCACTCTCAGATCCGGGAATTGACGATTTTCGCAATGAGCTTTTGTGGAGTCCTGAAAAACCGACGCTGATCATCGCCGAAATTGAACTCAGCGAAAACGGACAGGTTGTCGACCGGGTTCAGTCCTACACGGCCCTTCGAAGTGTCGATATTCAGAATGAGCATTTCCTGTTGAATGGCCGCCCTTATTATTTAAAGCTTGTTTTGGATCAAGGTTATTGGCCCGAGACTCTGATGACAGCTCCGTCGACAGATGCACTCAAGCTCGATGTAGATTTGACCAAAAAAATGGGTTTCAACGGAGTCCGCAAGCATCAAAAAA
>JAYTZS010000011.1:0-6689 GCA_043741885.1 Bdellovibrio sp.
CTGGCGTCCACTATGGGCCCTGGAATCAAGATTGATCCAAATCCTTTGATGAATTCAAAAGAAGAGTAGAAAAGAAGAGTAGAAAAAAGCGTAGTTTTAAAATAAATAAAATAGCGGTCAGAGAAACTAGGTCGTCGAAAGACTTTAATCTGAGAAATCAGGCCTACCGAGACGGGCAAGAGGGTAAGTGAAACCTCCCAACCTTCTGAATCGCCGAAGGGATGCTGCGAAAGCAGCACCCGAAACAATTGAAAGGAGGTCCGCATATGATGACTCGTGCAACTAAAGAGCAAGAGGTTCAGTTTTTGACAGACAAACTGTCGAAAGCAACCGGAGCCTTCGTCGTTGATTTCAAAGGCCTACGAGTAGAGCAGGTAACTTCGTTACGTAAGCTCCTCAGCAAGTCTGAATCAGAGATGAAGGTCGTCCGAAATACCCTAGCTCGTCGAGCCCTGAAGGATTTCCCCAAGTTAGACGCGGCTATCGCTTCTTCTATGAAGGGCACAAACGCAATTGTGTTTTCATTCGGAGAAATGAATGCCACTGCCAAAACTCTGGCTGATTTTGCAAAAGACAATGAGCTTTTGCAAATCAAAACAGGTGTGATGGATGGGGAACAACTGGATAGTTCGAAGATCAAGTTCTTGGCAACTTTGCCAGGAAAAGATCAAATGCGCGCGATTTTCTTAGGAACGCTCTTGGCTGCGGGGTCTTCGTTGGCTCGTTGCTTGGATGCTTACCAAAAGAAATTATCAGGCGGCACAGAGGCAGCACCAGAAGCTGCACCTGCAACTGAACCACAAGCTTAAACTAAATTAAATTACTCGGAGGTTTTAAATGTCTTTAAATAATGATCAATTGGTAGAAGAGCTCTCAAAGAAGACGGTTCTTGAAATTGCTGAACTTGTTAAAATGCTTGAAGAGAAATGGGGAGTCTCAGCTGCAGCTCCGGTTGCTGCTGCAGGGGCCGGCGCGGCCGCTCCCGTTGAAGAGAAAACTGCATTTGACGTCATCCTGAAAGAAGCCGGCGCAAACAAAATCAACGTCATCAAAGAAGTACGAGCCATCACTGGTTTGGGTCTTGCTGAGGCGAAGGGTCTTGTTGAATCTGCTCCTAAAGCAGTCAAAGAAGGCGCAACGAAAGAAGACGCTGAGAAAATCAAAAAAGCTCTGGAAGCTGCCGGAGCCAAAGTCGAAATCAAGTAGTCTGACCAAATTGTATGGCAATCCTCACAGTTTACACTGTGGGGATTTCGACGTTGCAAAATGTGTGGTAGTGGTATCTGCTTGAGCCAACTTAATATCGAATATTTGCCTTTAGTCCTATCTTCCGTGGGGTCTCCGAACTTCCTCCTCTCAAAGAGTTCAAACTGTGTGTTTTTGTGGTGTGTGGTGCTTTCAGCTTTTAATTTTTTGAGTCCATTGCAAGGAGAATAAATGGGAACGACTCCGGTTACGGCATCGAATCTTCGTATTCGTAAGTCTTTTGCAAAAAATAAACAGGTCATCGATATTCCAAACTTGATTGAGCTTCAAAAGAGCTCTTACGAGGCCTTTTTGCAAAAAGAAATGGATCCAGATCGCCGCGGCGAATTGGGTCTGAATGGTGTGTTTAAATCTGTCTTTCCGATATCAGATTTCAACAACACTGCGTCTCTTGAATTTGTTTCTTATACTTTGGAGGCAGCCAAGTACGACGTCGACGAATGCCGTCAGCGTGGGATGACTTTCGCAGCTCCAATTAAAGTCACTCTACGTCTCATCGTTTTTGATGTCGACGAAGAGACAGAGGCGCGCTCTATTCGAGACGTCAAAGAACAAGAAGTCTATTTGGGAGAAATCCCTTTGATGACAGCCAACGGTTCTTTCATCATCAACGGCACCGAGCGAGTTGTCGTATCACAGTTACATCGTTCTCCAGGTGTGTTTTTTGACCACGATGGTGGTAAAAACAATGCTTCAGGAAAATTGATCTACAACGCTCGAGTGATCCCTTACCGTGGATCTTGGTTGGATTCAGAATTTGACCAAAAAGATCTCATCCATGTTCGAATCGATCGTCGCCGAAAATTTCCGGTAACTATTCTTTTGAAAGCGATGGGCTATAACGTTGAGCAATTATTAGAATACTATTATGACCTCGATGAAGTGCACGTGAAAGGAAAGAAGCTTTTCCGGAACCTTGATATCGAGCGAATGTCTGGTCAAAGAGCAATCGCCGACATCTTGGATCCTAAATCTGGCGAAGTCCTAGTCAAGGCCGGACGACGGATCACTCGGGCAGTAGTTAAAAAAGTTCAGCAGCTGGACATGAAAGAAATTGAGATCACGGCCGAAGATCTCGAAGGCAAAATTCTAGCGAAGCCGTTGATTGACGAAGGCACCGGTGAAATTTTGGCTGATGCCAATGCGGAGCTTTCTAAGAGCGAAATCACTCGTGCGATTGACGCTGGAATCACAAAATTTCACATGATTTTCTTTGACGGCCTTTCAGTTGGACCTTATTTGCGAAACACTTTGTTAGTCGATAAAGTGAACAACAAAGAAGAAGCTCTTTTGAAGATTTATCAACATCTGCGACCTGGTGAGCCTCCTACTTTGGAAGCTGCAACGACCTTCTTCCACCGTTTGTTCTTTGATCCTGAGACATATGACCTTTCTGAAGTGGGACGTATCAAGATCAACCACAAATTCAATATCACTATGGAAGAGTGTCCTCCAGAGCACAGAACTTTGACCAACAAAGATATTCTCTCCACTGTGAAAACTCTGATCGATCTAAAAAATGGACGTGGGGTTGTGGATGACATTGATCATCTCGGAAATCGACGGGTTCGATCTGTGGGTGAGTTGCTTGAAAACCAATATCGAATCGGTCTAGTTCGAATGGAGAGGGCAATTCGTGAGCGGATGAGTCTGCAGGATGTTGAAACGATGATGCCTCACGATTTAGTGAATGCAAAACCGGTCAACGCTGTGGTGAAAGAGTTCTTCGGATCTTCTCAGCTTTCTCAATTTATGGATCAAACAAATCCTTTGTCGGAAATCACCCACAAACGTCGTTTGTCAGCTCTAGGACCCGGTGGTTTGACTCGAGATCGTGCCGGATTTGAAGTTCGTGACGTGCATCCGACGCATTATGGACGAATTTGCCCAATTGAAACTCCAGAGGGTCCAAACATTGGTTTGATCGCCTCTTTGGCAACGTATGCTCGAATCAACAACTACGGATTCATTGAGACCCCTTACCGCAAAGTAGACGCTGCAAAAGTTTCCAGTGCCATCACTTACATGTCAGCTCTGGAAGAGGCCGGTCACAAGATCGCCCAAGCTTCCCGCGAAGTCGCAGGTCAAAAAGAAGTTCAGGAAGACACAGTTGTTTGCCGAGTTGATGGTGAGTATGAAATCACTCCAAAAGACCAGGTGTCTTTGATGGACGTGTCGCCATCGCAGTTGGTTTCGATTGCGGCTTCATTGATTCCTTTCCTTGAGCACGATGATGCCAACCGAGCCCTCATGGGATCGAACATGCAACGTCAAGCAGTTCCACTTTTACGATCACGTGCTCCACTAGTTGGAACGGGTGTTGAGCGATTGGTAGCTCGAGATTCTGGGACCTCTGTTGTGGCTCAAAATGATGGAATGGTTGAAGAAGTCGATGCTTCTCGAGTCGTGGTTCGCCGTCTGGCAAAAGGCGGAGAGCTCGGTGCGAATGTTGACATCTACAATTTAACTAAATATCAGCGAACAAATCAGAACACATGCTTCAATCAAAAGCCGATCGTCAAAGTGGGCGACCGAGTGGCTCGCCATGACATCATTGCTGACGGACCTTCGACGGAATTAGGCGAGCTCGCGCTCGGCCAGAACATCGTGGTCGCGTTCACGCCGTGGATGGGTTATAACTTCGAGGATTCTATTTTGATCTCCGAACGGTTGATCAAAGAAGACACATACACCTCTATCCACATAGAAGAATTCGAGTGTGTGGCTCGTGATACCAAACTTGGTAAAGAAGAAATCTCTCGAGATATCGCCAATGTCGGCGAAGAAGCTCTAAAGGACCTCGACTCTTCTGGAATCATTCGCATTGGTGCGGATGTGAAGCCAGGTGCGATCTTGGTTGGTAAAGTGACTCCTAAGGGCGAGACTCAGTTGTCGCCTGAGGAAAAACTACTGCGAGCGATCTTCGGCGAAAAAGCTGGCGATGTACGAGACACCTCTTTGCGTGCTCCATCTGGAGTGTACGGAATTGTCATTGATGCTCAAGTTTACTCTCGAGAAGGATCTGATCGCGATGAGCGCTTGGCTTCCATCATTGAAGACAAGAAACGCAAGCTCGAAAAAGATCTTGCAGTTGAGCAGAACGTTATTAAAAATAATGCCCTCGGCAAGTTGAAAGACATCTTGGTCGGTAAAAAGACCACTGGTGTGCTTTTGAATGAAGATGGATCGCAGAAATTATTGAGCAAAGGACAAGACATCACGTCGGCTGATCTTGAGATCATCCCATTTGAACTTTTGGCTTATACCCCTCTTGAGCAAGACTTGGAATTCCAGGTTACTAAGATCTTGGATGGAGCCCGCAATCAGCTAGACGCAGTCCGAATGGTTTTCAATGAAAAAATTGATCGCTTGCGTAAAGGTGACGAGCTTCCTCCAGGTGTGATCAAGATGGTAAAAGTATACGTCGCTATTAAACGTAAACTTCAAGTCGGAGATAAATTCGCTGGTCGACATGGAAATAAAGGTGTCGTTTCAAAAGTCTTGCCAGTGGAAGACATGCCTTACTTGGCTGATGGAACTGCAGTGGACATGGTCCTCAACCCACTTGGCGTTCCTTCTCGAATGAATATCGGCCAGGTTTTGGAAGTTCACTTGGGCTGGGCTGCTCACGAACTTGGAAAACAAATATCTTCTCATTTAGACAACTGGAACAGCGACACTGTTCGAAAAGATTTGAAGCATGCTTTCGGTGATCCAGAAATTTCTGAGAAAATCGATTCTGCTGATGACGAATCTTTGAAGAAAATGGTCACAACCATGAAAAATGGCGTCCATGTGGGAACTCCAGTTTTCGACGGAGCTCGCGAAAAAGATGTAAAAGATCTTCTGGCGAAAGCTCAGTTGCCTTCAACTGGTAAAACCATCCTCTTCGACGGCCGTTCAGGAACTCCATTTCAAAATCCTGTGACAGTCGGAATCATGTACATGCTGAAATTGCATCACTTGGTGGAAGAGAAGATCCACGCACGATCGATTGGGCCTTACTCTCTTGTTTCGCAGCAGCCTCTGGGTGGTAAAGCTCAGTTTGGCGGTCAGCGTTTAGGAGAAATGGAAGTTTGGGCGATCGAGGCTTATGGTGCTGCTTATTCATTGCAAGAATTCCTCACAGTGAAGTCGGACGACGTTGCTGGAAGAACTCGAATGTATGAGAGTATCGTGAAAGGTGAAAACATTTTGGAGCCGGGGTTGCCTGAATCTTTCAACGTTTTGGTGAAAGAGCTTCAATCGTTGGCCCTCAATGTAGAGCTGATGGAATCAGACATCCTGACAGATGATGTTTTGACCGATGGATCTGGTGATGCCGATATTAATGGTGTCATGCCATCTTCAAATGAACCTGTTCGACCCGGCGAAGGGCAAGCTCACTAAGCTGAAAGGCTCAGTGGAACTGCAAAGGACCAAGATGACTGTTGTGACTAAAAAAATGAGATTTATGATTTTTAAAATTCAACAAGTAAGAGGTGAACCTTGAGAGACTTGTTAAACTTTTTCGATAAGCCAAAAGATCCATTGTCATTTGACGCCGTCCGGGTGTCATTGGCATCTCCTGAAATGATTCGGGATTGGTCATTTGGCGAAGTTAAAAAGCCAGAAACAATCAATTACCGAACATTTAAGCCAGAACGAGACGGTTTGTTCTGTGCCAAGATTTTCGGGCCAATTAAAGATTACGAATGCTTGTGTGGCAAATACAAGCGAATGAAATACCGTGGCGTCGTCTGTGAAAAATGCGGTGTCGAAGTCACTCAGTCGAAAGTTCGACGAGAGCGCCTTGGACATATCGAATTGGCAACACCAGTTGCTCACATTTGGTTCTTGCGATCATTGCCTTCTCGAATTGGAAACCTGCTCAATCTTTCGTTGAAAGAAGTTGAAAAGGTCCTTTACTGCGAAGCTTATGTCGTGATCGATCCAATGGAGACGACTTTAGAAGAAGGTCAGGTCCTTTCTGAAGAAGCCTATCAAAATGCTCTGGGCGAATTCGGTCCGAACTTCAAATCAGGAATGGGCGGCGAAGCCGTTCGTGAATTGCTCCGCAAGATCGATCCTGAATATCTTTCTCGAAAACTCCGCTTGGATGTGAAAGAGACCAAATCAGAAGCCCAAATTAAGAAATTGACCAAGCGTTTGAAAGTTGTTGAAGCTTTCAAAGGCTCGATCAACAAGCCAGAATGGATGATGCTCGAGGCTTTGCCGGTTCTTCCGCCAGATCTCAGGCCTCTGGTCCCTTTGGATGGTGGCCGATTTGCAACTTCTGACTTGAATGACCTCTACCGCCGAGTCATCAACAGAAACAATCGTTTGAAGCGTCTTCAAGAATTGAACGCTCCAGACATTATCATTCGAAATGAAAAGCGAATGTTGCAAGAAGCAGTGGATGCTCTTCTTGATAACGGTCGTCG
>JAYTZS010000012.1:0-6670 GCA_043741885.1 Bdellovibrio sp.
TCGTCGGCCATTTTTTTCAGCAAAGGCTCATTCACTTCATCTTCGAATGGCTGGTAAGTTTTCACTTTGTTGCCTAAAACATCTTTGTGGTAAATCGGAATTCGCGTTGGTCCCCCGCGACCGATGCCAATTGTGTAAATTTTAATTCCGTAGCCCTTGGCAATGGCAAGGCCCGTTTCAGGATCAATTGTTCCCGAGTTGTTCTCTCCATCCGTCATAAAAATCATGACTCGGCTTTTAGCCGTCGACTCTTTTAATTTCCCGGCGGCATTGGCAATCCCGACACCAATCGCAGTTCCGTCTTTGATATGCGCTTCTTGAGCTGTGGTCACCTCATCCAAGCGAGACAAAATCAACTGATAATCCAAAGTGAGAGGAACCAAAGTGAACGATTCGCCTGAGAAAATCACCACTCCGATCCGGTCGCTGGTTCTTCTTTGCACAAATCGTTTCATCACGTCTTTGGACGCTTCTAATCGATTGGTCGGCTGCATGTCTTCAATCAACATGGAATCCGAAATGTCCAGAGCCATCATGATATCAATGCCTTCAACGTTTCGCTGCACCCGTTCATCTGATTTCTGCGGTCGCGCCAAGGCGAAGATAGCTAGAACCAGCGCCAGTACTTTCAGGGCTGCGGGCAAGTACATGAGACGAACTCGAAGGCCGGGGCGAAGTGAAGCTAAGACAGAGGTTTGCGAGTACAAGAGACTTGCTTGTTTTTGTTGTCTGCGAAAAAAAGTCCAAACCAGCACAAGCGCCAGTGGAATGAGCAGCCAAAAAGCCCAGGGAGATTGATAACTCATCAAAGCACCTCAAAAGAGTTCTGGTCAGTTTTGTTTGAAACTTGAAAAAAAGCAATCTACACTTTTTTCCAAATGCAGCTCAATTTCAGCCGCCGACGCTAGGCCCCTTGCCGGATGACCCGGGCTCGCCAAGCATAGACAGCGAGAAGCAAAGATTTGGAGAAGCAAAGATTTGGAGAGGCAAAGATTTGGAGAGGCAAAGAAAGTGTTTAAAAAAGTCGACTGATAAAAAAGGAAATGAATCATGAGTCTCTGGCAAATAAGTCTGCTTGCAATCCTTCAGGGTTTCGCCGAATTGCTTCCAGTGTCGAGCTCGGCCCACGTGATCTTAGCGCAGCACTTGATGGGCTTGGACCCCAGTGCTCCGGAGATGACTTTTTTTCTCGTCATGCTTCACACAGGAACTATGTTTGCAGTCTTGCTTTATTTCTTCAAACGCTGGAAAGCCAGATTGCAAGATCGAAAATCCTCTATGGCTTTGGTGCGAGCCTTGCTGATTGCTACAGCGGCCACGGGAATTTTAGGGCTTGGGTTGAAAATTTTGATTGAGAAAGTTTTGTTGGAAAAAGTTTTGGGATTTCCAAAAGGGGAAGTTGAAGCTCTCTTCAGTGTTCTTCCTCTGGTAGCTTTTTCGCTAACTGTGGCAGGCCTTTTGATTATTTATTCGGGACGAAAGCGCTTTCGTCAAGAGCCGGAAACAAAAGCTCAAAAATTTCCTCCTACAATAAATTTAAAGACAGAAAAAGTCTCAGACAAATCCGCTCTGGTTCTGGGTCTGGTGCAAGGCCTCTGTTTGCCACTGCGCGGACTTTCTCGCTCCGGTGCAACGATTTCAACGGCACTTTTGCAGGGCGCGCCATTTCAGCTGGCCGAAGATTTTAGTTTTGCACTGGCCGTGCTGTTGACTCCGCCAGTTGTGTTTTTGGAGTTGCGCCGACTCTTGAAAGCACAGATCGAGTCGGCTCAGATCATCAGCTTGATAACGCCAGGTTTGATTGGCATGGGGCTCAGTTTTTTATCTGGTTTGCTCGCACTCCGTTGGCTTTCAGCTTGGCTTGAAGGCGGGCGCTGGCAACGATTTGGCTTTTACTGTCTAGCTCTTGCGGTAGTTACCATGCTCGTGCACGTGTACACTCACTCGAACTGATTATTTGCTGAGGTTGACGATAAAGTCAGGTTCAAAAAATTTTGCTGGAAATTTTGTCTTTGCTGCTGAAGCAAATTTTGGAATATAGCCGGTTGATTGAATTCCGGTGGCTTCCGAATAAGTAAAAATGGTTTCGGTTTGATAGCCATTTCCTTCTCGTCCGAGGACTTCGATCACTTCGACTATTCGGCGTTTGCCATCATAGGACCTCGAAGCTTGAACGACTAGATTGATCGTGCTTGCAATATCATTTTGCACCATGGAGACGGGCGCTCCGACACCAGAACGCAAAATCATCGCTTCCAAGCGTCGCAAAGCATCTCCCGCCGAGTTGGCATGAACAGTTGTCATACTGCCATCGTGACCGGTGTTCATGGCCATGAGCATATCGAAAGCTTCGGGACCTCGACACTCCCCAATGATAATTCGGTCTGGCCGCATCCGCAGGGCATTTCGGAGCAGATCATCGGTTTGAATCGGTTCTTCTCCGGGAACTCCCGTTCCAGTTTCCATACGAACCAGGTTTCTCACATTGATTTTCATTTCAGCTGTGTCTTCGATTGCTATCACACGCTCGGTTGAACGAATGAACGACGTCAGCACGCCTAAAATTGTGGTTTTGCCACTGCCGGTGCCGCCGCTGATCAAGAGGTTTTGCCGATTTGAAACAGCTTCTTTTAAAAAATACAAAAGCTTGTCGTTCAATGAACCAGCTGCAATCAAAGTTTGATAAGTAAAAACAGAAGCACTAGATTTTCGGATTGTGACGATGGGACTTTCGAACGAAACCGGAGGAATCACCAAATTCAAACGCGAGCCATCGGGAAGGCGAGCGTCGACGTAAGGCGTTTTTCGATTGAGCTCCAAACCTAAAAACGCGCAGAGAGATTGCACAAAGCGGATGAGAGCTTCGGCATTTTGAAAGCGAGAATCGCTAACTTCAAGCACACCTTTTCGCTCGACATAAATGAGGTCCCAACGATTGACCATAATCTCGGCCACAGATTCATCAGCGAACAAGGCCTTCAAAGGCCCCGCTTGCTGTTTCCAATCATTGTCGCGATGCGAACGTGCTGCGCTCATTCCAACTCCTGTATTTGTTTATCGGAGTTTATTGAAGGAAGTTTACTGATAGAAGTTTACCGAAGGAAGTTGAGGCAGCTGGGCCTAGCCCAAAGAATGGAAAGCGGGCAAGGTCTTGGTCCTGAGCTTATCCACCATAGCCCGTTCCGTTTTTATTATTCTTCATTCAAAAGGTCTTTTTCTAAAATTTCTTTGAACTGCGCAAAGATTCTCCCAGCTGGACCACCCCCCATGATTCTTCGATCAAACACCATAACAATAGGCATGGTTAGTCTGGCTTGAACTTGATCATCAATCACGACCGGACGTTTTTTGACGACACCGAAAGAAAAAGTAATTGGCCAGGGCCAAGTGGTCGTGACCATATCTGCACCAGCCTTTGAGGGCGCATTGACCCACGCTGCACAGCCCCTGTATCGAGCCCACAATTTCGGAAACCAGTAAGGGGCATTGATCAACCATAAACTCAATGGCCTTGGAACGTACTTCAGTATTCTCATATAAGCTCGATAGCTCTTATTGTTGAATTCATCACAAAAGACCAGATCTTGGAGTTCGGATGTAATTTCACCTAACGATTTAGTGGAAGTATTCTGAATGGGAGTGGCAAATGCGCTCCCTGGCATAGCCGGAAGATTTTTTTCAACAGCAATGCTAATATCCGTATTTTTAAATTGATAGAGCTTTTTAAAAAAGGGAAATCCGAGAATAGCTCGGTTGGCTTGTGGATTTCGTTTCATTGTAATTGATGCCGCTCTTATTACTAAAGCTGTAAAAGACGGGACAACGTCACCACGTTGCCTAGCCTTCTCTCGAATTGTTGCTAAAACAGTCGCATCAACTTGAGACACCATCGTGACCATATAGGCTGGTTGTAAAATGTCGTTCATCGCCCAAGATGTTTTTTCAGCGCGAGTCACCGGCACTCTCTCAGGCGAAGTCAAAATTTGCGTACCTTCGACAACTTCTGCATCAGCAAATGGCATGTGCCTATCAGCTTCGGCCTGCGCGTCTTTTGAAATCTCAATCTGATCTGAAATCTCAATTTGATCGCCCTTTGTGGGCTTATTGATGGTTTCATTTGTGATCATGCGTATCTCCTTTGATTTTGCGCAAATTCGTTCGTTCTGAATTCAGATTACCGACGATGAGATCGCTTCGCGCCTCACATTGTTTTTTCCGAGGATTGAAAATACCTAGTGATGACAATGACTTAGCGTCGAAGTCGAATACGGGAATACAGAAAGCCTCATAGTTAAATAATCACAATAGATTTCAATGGCTTAAGTATGGGCACTTAAAAAACTTCAGAAAGCCGGACCACAATCCGATCTTAAGAAGGGGGAGCTACGTGACATTGAGTGGACCTACAATTCAACCGACGCTCGATTATTGGAACGACCTCTACAAGGAAGTCGATGATCTTGTGGTGCGGGGTGAGCACGGCATCGTGAAGTCAAAACTCGATAAAATAAATCCCCGATCAATTCCTCGCAGCCATGCATTTCTTTTAGCTGAAATTGCCTGGCGCGCCAGCTACCCGCTGTTTGCTTTAAAACTTTTGCACCCGATCGTTTACCCGCAGAATGCTTTTGTAAAGCTCGCAACTGACAAAGAGAAAATAAACTATGCTTCTGCGCTGATCAACTTAGGAGCTGTTGATGAGGCTCTCGAAATTTTCGATAATATTAATTTTGAAGTGGAACCCGAGGCGCTTTTGCGTCGATCGTTTGCGCTGTTCAAAAAATGGGAATACAAAGAGGCAATTCCTCTTTTGAATAAGTACATTCAACATCCACAAATTACGCCCTACAAGCGCGTCATCGGGAAAGTTAATTTAGCTGCGGCTCTTGTTGACCAGTGCGACTGGATTAAATCTCAAGAATTACTTTCAGAAATAAAAACAGAATGCCTAAAAAATTCATACCTTCTTTTGCTCGGCAACTGTTTGGAATTACAAGCCCAAGTGCAGATCTACCAGCTGCGCTTTGCACAGGCCATTGTGATATTAAAAGAAGCGCAAAAATATTTGATAGACCAGAAGGGCAGTTTTTCTCTTTTTGTGGAGAAATGGTTAGCCATCTGCCAATGTTTTGAAAAGAACGATGGCGAATCCTTAAAAGATTTGAGGCTCCTAAAAAAGAAAGCTTTCGAGCTGTCGAATTGGGAAAGTGTCAGAGATTGCGAATTGTTTGAAGGCCTAGCTACGGAGAATCAAGAATTAGTAAAAAAAGTGCTATTAGGAACACCCCACGAAAGCTATCGACAGCGAGTCCGACGTTTGTATGGAAAGAACATTGTTTCTCGAGGTAATTACAATTTGATTCTGGGGGAAAATGGGTTAGCCCAGCCAGCGAAAGTTTTCAGCCCTTACGAATCTGTCCATGGCTGTGAGCCGCTCTATAAAAAACCATTATTGCTTTCGCTATTTGTTGCATTAACGACTGATTTCTATAAGCCAAGCCACGTTGGACTTTTGTTCCAAAGGATTTATCCAGAAGAAAAATTCAACCCCTTCAGTTCGCCGAAGCGAGTGCTTATGTTGATTAGAAGACTCAACAAGTGGTTTTCAATCAATGAAAATTCGCTACGCGTGCAATTTAAAAAGAGTGAATTTTGCCTTATTTCGAATGCGGAGCAGCCGGTGTGCGTCCTCATTCATCGTTCCAAAAAACTTTCGAAAAGCAATGGCCAGCTCGAACAGCTCAAAGAATTGTTTGTCGGCCGAACATTTTCAATCAAACAAGTTTCTAGCAAAATGGGGCTCTCAATAACGACTGCGAAATCGTTGGTTCTGAAGGAACTAGCATCAGGACAATTGCAAAAGGTAACGACCAGTCGTCCGATTCATTATAAACTTGTCCATAAATCTATTAGGAAATCAGCCGCATGAAATACTTGGTGTGCGCGATTGTTCTAAGTATCATGATCGCTTTTCAGGCCTGTGTGCGCCTGCGATCGACCGAGTCTGCTGATAGAGCAGTCGCGCCAGCCGCAAAGTCCGCTAACGGCGAAGGCTACAGTGGCAAGCTGACGTTTTATCTCGGCCAAACGGAAGTTCAGATCGCACCTGTTAGTTTGAGCTCTGATGGAAGCTTATTTTCAATTGCTCCAGATTTGCCACCTGGCCTTAATTTAAATCCCCAAACGGGTGCCATCTCGGGAACTCCGCTGAGCCTAACTGCTTCTTATGACCCTTATGTAATTACTGTAAAAAAACATTCGGGAGACACTTTAACTCTGCCCCTCCTCATCGGCGTGGGAAATATTTATTGGGTTAGCGAAATCGTCGAAGGCCTGGGTGAGGCAGATGCAGATGTGAATGATGGCAAGTGTGCGACGCAGACGGGACTTTGCAGTTTTCAGGCAGCACTGGATCAAGCAGCCGCAAATAAAGTCAAAACTCGAATCATCTTGCCGACGAAAAAATATCTCATAGGAACAGCCAATTTAAAAATCACCTCAAGCATTGAGTTGTCAGGAAGTGGGAGAGGATTAACCGAGCTGAATGGTCAAGATAGCGGTCGGGTTCTTGAGATAACTGGCAGCGAAGTCAGCCTTGAACGAATGACAATTTCTCATGGAAAATTATCCGGCTCCTCATTTGGCGCAGGAATTTTAGTCAATGATTCGA
>JAYTZS010000013.1:0-2303 GCA_043741885.1 Bdellovibrio sp.
GCATGATCCAGCTGTGCTGGATCCACAAGCTCAGAAATATCCAAGATTACATCCCTGATGTGAATCATAGCCAGCTCTGGCAGCGAATGAAAAAAATGATGGCGCTCAATAGCCATGCAGCGGCAGAAAAAGAATTTGAATCTCTCGCCAACTGGCTTTCGACGATCTCTCATGATGCTGAGAAGTCGCTGCGCGAAGCGGGCAAGGAACTTCTGACAGTGCATGAGCTTGGTCTGGTGGGTGAGTTCAGAAGTTCTCTCTCGAGCACCAACATCATTGAATCTCTCATCGGCATTGCAAAAACAAAAATGAAAAATGTGAAGTACTGGAATTATCATCCGAAAATAAAATCAAAAATCCTTTGTGATAAAGCTCTTCGTTGGACGGCGATGGGGATTCAATCTCATCGAGGAAAGATGCGCAGATTGCGTGGTGGGAAAGAGCAGATGAAGACGTTCGTCAATAAACTGAATGAACTTGACACTCTCAAGCAGGTTGCTTAAACAATGACCGAGCCCGACCAAACTCTAACGGTTTTCGGGACAAGTTCTTTATTAACACAGTAAGTGGTAGCAAAACTCCCGGCTGGTCACAAAGCTGTGATAATTACAATAGATCTAATCATTCGAGGCTCCTCAAAATTTCTGATTTGAATTCAGGTTACTCGCCGGTTTACTGCAAGTTGAGAGCCAGTACTTAGTTCGGAAAGGCGTCCATACCTGAAGAGGAACTGGAAGTGAATTCTTGCGCCGGACCTGCGAAGCAGGGCCCTCAAAAGCAAGAATTCACTCTCTAGGCTTCGGGCCTCTGGCCCTTCGCACCGATGCCTCGCGGGGCTCGGCTTTCTAGGTTCCAGGGGGGTGGACTTTTGGATCGATGCCGCGGCGGGGGCGGAGAGGGGGAGTAAAGTTGAGGATGTTTGAACAATTGCCGGATAGAAAAGGTAAGTGTTTTGTTATTTTGCTAGATAGGGAGCTACCAGCGATTCTGTCGAACCGTCAATTTCATCCCGACTAAGAAGAAGTGTGCCATCTTTACAACGATGCCTGATGTTTTTGTCAATTTTTTCACAACTGTGACCAGCCGGGAGTTTTGCTACCACTTACTGTGTTAATAAATCCTGAGCAAGCAGTTTGAGCGTTGGTTGAAAAGTTTCCGGAGCTGGCGGCTTTCCACCCAAACTGCTGTGAGGCCTTTTCGTATTGTAGTGGACCCTCCAGCGCTCGATAAGGATCTTGGCTTCCAGCAGAGAATAGAAGATTTCTCCATTTAAAAATTCGTATCTCATTTTGCCGTTGAATGATTCGCAGTATCCGTTTTCCCATGGGCTTCCAGGCTGAATGAATAGCGGTTTGACTTCAAGAAATTTCATCCAAGCCACTAGTTTTTTGGCTATAAACTCAGGGCCATTGTCAGACCTGATGTGTCCGGGGATTCCATGCTTCAAAAACAAGTCAGCCAGAATCAAAATCACATCTTGTGACCTGATTCTCCTGGCGACATGTGAAGCCAAACATTCACGACTGTGCTCGTCGATAATATTCAGGATTTTAAATTTCCTTCCATCATGCGTTTGCTCAGAGACAAAGTCATAGGACCAAACATGGTTCTTAAACTCCGGGCGAAGCCTGATACAAGAACCATCGACAAGCCAAAGTCTTGATCGTTTTGGCTGCTTTTGCGCAACCTTGAGACCTTCTCGCTGCCAAATTGAATACACTCTATCTTTTCCCACTGACCATCCCTCCATTTGCAAAAGATCCGTCACCTGTCGATAACCATATCTGCCGTACTCAGATGCAAGTTCAACAACCCGGCACTCGAGCTTTTCTTGCTCTGGATTCGGTACCGGCTTGTATCGCTGTGTGCTTCTGATTTGTCCGATTGTTTTACATGCCCGACGTTCGCTGATTTTCAGCTCCCGTATTACCATTTGAACCGCTTCCTTGCGCTTCGCCGGGCTTAGAAGTTTCCCTTGGCAACTTCTTTCAAAATCAAATTGTCGATCGCCTGATCGGCAACAATTTTTTTCAGCCGCGAGTTCTCTTGTTCAAGCTCTTTCAATCTTTTGGCTTGATCAACTCGCAGCCCGCCAAATTCGGATTTCCACCGGGACAGAGTCACTGGCGTGATGCCAATTTTTCTGGCCGCCTCTTCTTGGCTTGAGCCTTTGCTTTGTTCAATCTCAGCTGTACGCAGGTGCTGGATGATTTCCTCTGGGGTGCTTCTCTTTCTTGGCATGATCGGGTCCTTTCTTGGCCCAGATCTTATCATAGAATCTGGACCGGGTTAGCCCGGGCAGG
>JAYTZS010000014.1:0-6662 GCA_043741885.1 Bdellovibrio sp.
GAGTTGCACTGATCTTTCCAACATTGTCACCGGTCGATAAAAATTGTTCATGCGCAGTCAAAGAGTCAATTTGTAATTCCTGTACGGTCTCAGGCTCAATTAGAAACACATCTCCTCGAACCGTTTCTCGATAAAGTGGTTTGGATTTTAGTAGGTCTGCGTTCAATTTAAAAGTTGTGCGCACTTTATTGAGGTAGTTGCTGAGCACTTCTTTGCTTTCAGATCCCTGCAATGAGCTGTTTCGCACGGAAAGTGCAATTTTCATCTCTGATAAGATATAGCCAGTCCCAAAATTTCCAGCGCAGGCGACTAATGATTTGACGAGGTCAGCTTTGATGGTGACCTGATCCAAGATATCACTGGTCTTTAAATCGACATATTTAGTGTCCATGATGGCCTCGTGGGTCACCCCACAACTGACACTCTCAGGATGACTAATTCCGCCTGAGTGTGCAGCTTGTGCTAAGAAAGTAAGGGCGATGGGAAGTAACAGTTTTTTCATAAAATTGCCTTTCGGTTAAAGAAGTTTGTAAGAATCTTCAAAGAATTCCAAATAATCTCAAATACCCTCAAATACCCTCAAAGATGAGTGATTTGTAACTCAAAAATAAGAATATTGAATCCTGTTTAAATTGTTTAAATGTGACTACAGGGTTTGGAGATGGTGGACAGCTCTTATCAAGGACAGTATGTCACCGTCCATCCAAAGGCAGGCCTGATCGCTATCCGCACCCACCGGCTGGAGTCGACGCCAGAACCTGGCCGGATTGAAAAGATTTTCTGGCATGATTTCCCCAATTCGCTCAAAGGTCTGGTTGAGAGATAGAGTTGCGCGAGTGCTCGACGAAAGTCGATGACCCATTTTGAGACTCTACCTGCTAGAGTTGTGAGGTCGGCGGCGCAATCCTTAAAAAACCCTGTGAAGCATCAAAAATTCACTGATGACGACCGGGCGACATTTTACTCGCAATGGTATTACAGCGCTGTAAGACTAGGAATATCGATTCCTAAGGTGAACACCGTGGGTGCCCCTTGCCCTCCACCTCCACCTGAATCGAGCGCTTGTCGCTAACGTGATGGATTTTCTTCTTAAGCATAAACTCGTTACAGAAAAAAGCGGCGAGCTTGCGATGGGGCCCCAAGTGACCCACGTCGGACACGATTTGCCGTTTGTGAATCGCTACCATATGAATCGGAGTTTAAAAAAGCCGCAGCTTCCGAATATGAAGAGTTACGATGTTTAAATATAGATTGGTTTGGCCTTGGCAAAACCTAAACTCACTTACCGGCTCCGTTGGAACTGCCGAGAGTAAATTTTGTGAATGTCCGTGCTATCACAAAAATTTTCTGCTGCGATGATTTTCTCAGTAGAAATGGTGAGGCTGTACAAAAAACTAACCGACGCAATGACATTCGTTTGTGCGGCTAACCACTGAGCGTATTTAATAAATTGGTCTTTTAGCCAAACTCCGTCAGCTTTTGTAAACTGATTCGGCTCTTTAAAAACAAAGGCCGTCGGTATGACAACAAGCTTTTGATGGGGTTTTAATTTCGCTTTTATAATTTCGTACAATTGAAATATGGTACTTCCGTTGCAGTCTTCCGTGTAACAGTCGGCGCCGACCCAATCGAAAATATCAGGTATAATCATCTGATTATTAACCATGGTATAAGCTTCCATAAAGATAAGAGGCATTCCAGGAAGGGACGCTTTGATGGCTTGCCCCGCCACATTGAGTTGTTGGGTGAGATCTGACGAAGGAATGCCTTTGAGCTGAGCATTCCAATATGGCTCGTCGTATAAATACATGGCTATAAACGGATTCACTGAATAAGACTTCATAACGGCACTGATCTTATTCCATAGAGGTGTATAATTTGATTTCAGTTGGCCAGTAGCTCTTGCAAAGAAAACTTGTTGGAGAACAACAATAATGGAGTGTCGGTACGGGTAAATATAGTCCGCCCGTCTTTTAAAATCGGCCACTGTCTGATCGTCGTCGCCAGTGTCCCAAATCTCAATGACCTGCGTATTGCCCATTTTTAAAGTGGCATTAATTTGCTGTTTCCATTTCTCAAAATCCCTGACATCTTCGCCGGTTGATGGAAGCATTCCAAAATATTTTAAGCTTTTAGGAATGGAAAAAGTATAATCTTGAAATCGCAAACACTGAAGGTCTGAATCTTTCGCGAAAGTCGCTTCAGTAATTTGTGCATCTGAATAGAAACCGAGTCCGAGACTGGCACTCGATCCCTCACCTTTTTCCAATGCAACAAAACTTTTGGAGCAATTTTGAAAAGCCAACAAGCTAAAAAGCACGAGGCTCAAAGCGATCCAAGTCGATCGGGATTTAATAATTTGCATAAATACTGCATCCCCTGTTCTTACTAAAGGATAGCATAACATTTGTTTCATAAGAGCGTTCAAATCTCGTTTTGAGACAAAGACGAAGATTTTTAGTAATAAAAAGAATAATAATTATAAAAAGATTTTTAATTATGAATGAAAAAGGCTAGGTCCGATAATGAGCTAGCTAAAGGGACTGGACAGCGTGGTCCCAAAAGGTATCAGCTGTCATGTAAAAACATAAATGTACTATCGGCGACAACCTCGAACTCGGCCTTGAGCTTGACCGTAAAGGCGGTAGTGATGCCAACCTGATTTAATAACTCTGTTTCTAACGGCTTGAGCTACGTCCGTTTTGCAATAGAGATAAGTGGTTTTTATGCGATCGTTGGTGGTGGAACTTACCCATTAGCTAAGTAACATAACACCTGAGACATACTTTAAACCGGAATCGTTGGCCAGCTGAGTTCGCTTGTTGAAGGCCGGGATTCCGCCACCTCTGAAGCTAGAACTGAAAAAAATGCCGACGAAAAGAAAGCGTACCGTTCTGCAGATGGGGTCTGAATTGACAGCCTTGAAAGAGTATTGATCAACTGCTTGTAAGCTTCGACTGCAATTGGAAAAGTATTTCGGTCAAGCCCGAAGGCCAAAGAATTGCTGATGGTCGCTGGAGGTTGCGGACCGCCTTGTTTCTCCATTAAATCCATCAGACGATTCGAGAAGTCCCGTTGGAGGGCGGTCAGGTCTTCGTGTTTCGCTACATTGAGATTCATATGCACAACGTAGTATTGACCATCTTTGAGAGAGAAATATCCGGCCGCAGCCATTTCTGCTAAAACATCGTTTGCTCGGTCACGGCTAATGGCCATTCGCTCGCCTAAAACAAATATCACTTCTGGATCAGAAACTCCGCCGACGATTCCGTGCAAAATAAAATGGTCTGCGGATTTCAGAATGAGCGAGCGGCCGTTGTCGCTTTTCAGTGGACCCCTTTGGAACTGTTGCCGAATTGCTTCGAGAGCGGCCTCTTTGGTTGAGACATGTTTTGAAATTTTAAAGGCGATGACGTTTTCAATATAATCCAATTCAGCCGTGTTAAATCCCAGATGAGCGAAGGCTTTGCGTCCTGTCTCTACACTGAACTCTTTTTTTCCGCTCAAGACATCGGAAACAAAGCCAGGCGAAAGATCAAGATCGCGTGCATAGGCTCGAATTGAATATTTGTGATTTCCTGTCGATCTCAACATGAAATCGTCGGCGAGAACAACCCGGTAATCAAGATACTCGAATAAGTTTTGGATTCGGCGAAGCATAAGATCTGATACTTCGGCAACGGATGAAAGTACAGTGCAAGCTTTCGGACACTCAGCAAGCTGAGAACAGTTGCGAACACTTTGAAGACCAGGGCGTTCTCAACTGCTCGATTTTGAAGCTTCATCCGCGTAGCGTTGTTAGCGGAGGACGGACTAATGGAACTGAACACAACCCTTGGGGTCACGCGAACAGTTGCAGAGATCTACACCCCTCGATCGATGGCTGAATTTCTAAGTCGATTTCCAGAGCTTCGATTGAAACATTCAAATATCAGTGCGGTATCAACCGGCCGCAATTGGGGCTATGGCTGCAACGCGCCAGCTGAATCCGGCGGTTTGCTAGTCAAATTCGATCGGTGCAAAGAAATCTCAAATTTTGAGCCCTGCCATGGAATTGTCACGCTTGAGCCTGGCGTCACTTTTGCGCAGCTCGCAGAATTTTTAAAAGCGCGTGGTGACGAATGGATGTCCCCAGTTCACGGCGGCGGGCCCGAGTGTTCGGTGGTTGGAAATGCACTTGAACGAGGTTACGGAATCACTCCAATCTCGGATCACTTTAGTGCAGTCATGGGCCTCAAGGCGATTCTCAAAGGTGGAAAAATTTACGAAGGCACGATGACCCGAATTGGTCTTCCTCGACTCGATCGATTGTTCAAATACGGGATCGGGCCTTATTACGATGGATTATTTTCCCAATCCGGACTGGGCATCGTGACTGAAATGACTTTCCGGCTGGCCAGACGAGCCGAGTTTGTTGAGATGTTTTACTTCAATATTCACAATGAGGAGGATCTCCAAAAGGTTGTAGTCGCGGTTAAGAAATCGAAACGGGAGCTGGGATCAATTCTCGGTGGAGTCAATGTCATGAATCGAAACCGCTGCCTCAGCATGATGATCAATTATCCTACCGATCTCATCGACCGTCGCCTGCCAATTCCAGAAGCCGAAATGCAAGAGCTGGCTGGCCAATACGGACTGACCCCTTGGCTGGTTGTTGGAATGTTGTATGGCCCCAAAAAGATCGTCAGGGAAGGACGAAAACGAATTCTGAACAACTTCAAGAACATCGAAAAAAGAAAGTTTTTTTACAATCATCACAACCGAAAAATGTTTTCAGCACTCGGAAACTTTTTGAACCGGATCGGGTTTCCAAATATCAAAGTCACCATCGGCAAGGTTGAAATGGCATTCCAGCTCCTGAACGGAGTCCCCAGCTACCAAACTTTACAGCTCGCTTACTGGAAAAATAAAAACCGCCAGCTTGTTTCACAGCCCACTCTCGACCCGGGCCGAGACGGGTGCGGTCTCATGTGGTATGCGCCACTGGTCGAAATCGATCCGCTGAAGGTCCGACAATTTATTGAATTTGTCGACGCGACTTCACGGCGCTTCGGTTTCAACCCGCTAATCACCTTCACCACCGTCGACGATCTTTGCTTTGATTCGACCGTTCCTATTTTATTTAATCGAGACGACCCGAAGGACGTTGACCGCGCGACAAACTATTATGACTGGCTCCTACACGAAGGTAAAAAGTTAGGTTTTTTTCCGTACCGACTAAATATCGAATCACAAAAAGAATTCGACTTCCAGATGGATCTGTTTGGTTTGGGATCCATGATGAAAGGTCGCTACGGCTCCAAAGCTTAATTCGGAGGGATTTTTTCACTGGAGATAGGATTTTCCAACTTCGATTTCCCACTCGCCGTGGGCCATTTCTGTCATTCGAGAAAGTTGTTCCTTTGTGACCCATTTATACTGCTTGATGTTTGAATGGGGTTTGGGTTCTGACTTTGTATCAGCAGTGAAGTGGGTAATGAGATGCCAGCCCCCAGGCAGGACAAAAGATTCCACAGCAAATAGTTTCAGCTCCTGGATTTCTAGACCGAAATCCTGACAAACTTTTTCAGCTGTTTCTTTCGGGTCCTGACCGAACTCAAGGCCTGGAGCTGGAAGCCACCAGCCTAATTTATTGGGATTTGGACATTCTTTGTATTGCACCAGCAAAATTCGATTCTCATTTCTGATTCCGACGTAAACGATTGGCTTAATAATTCCTGCATTTGTTTCAAATATCTTAGACCTTCCTTGAAATTGAAATGGGTTTATTAGTTTTCAATTGAATAGTAAAACTATCTTTATTAACCTCGACAGTTAGTTATGCTAACTAATATCAGTTTTGACAGACTTAAAAATTTTCACGTCGTTTATCTCAATAGAAGTATATTGAAGGCATCCCACATGTTGAACGTGACTCGCTCGGCAGTGAGCCAGTCACTTAAAATTCTAGAGGACGAATTGAAAACGCCTCTCTTTATCAGGGACAGCAAAAATTTTCAGCCCACTGCTGAGGCCGATCAGCTTTTTCAAGTCATCAACCCCTTCGTAAATGAACTGCACTCGACGCTGGCGAATTTAGAGCTAGGAAGAAAAACGCCAATAGGTCATTTAAGAATTGGTGCACCTATGGATTTTGGGTCCGGGCATCTGACCAAAGTGATTGGCCGATTTCGTCAGAAATATTCTCAAGTCACCTTTGAGCTGGTCCTTGCGGTTCCAGTCAAACTACTCGAACTTCTTTGTGCGGGGAAACTGGATATTGCCTTCATAGATAACGGGGACGTCCACGCAGAGAGATACCCAGTGTCCGTTCAAAAGGTCATGACGGAGGAGTTCGTTATGGTGTCTTCAGAACAGACCTTCAAGACTTATAAATTGAGCTCCCGGCGGCAACTGGCCGATCTTGCTGAAATTCCACTGGTCGATTATGTTCGCCACGGCCCTGTCGCTCGAATGTGGTTCAAGCACCACTTCGGCAAAGTCCCAACTCAGCTTCATGTGGTATTTTCAGCTGAAAGTGTTAGAGCGGTGTTGACCGCTGTCTCCGAAGATATCGGGATCGGCGTTGTTCCACGGCATCTTCTCGTAGGCACCAACCAAAGCCTCAAGGTCATCGAAACCACAAAAAAGCCTCTAATCAATCAGATCATGGTGGCCCGGCA
>JAYTZS010000015.1:0-6616 GCA_043741885.1 Bdellovibrio sp.
CAAATGCAGGGAAATGAAGCCAAATATAAACTTCCTTTACGCCGCTAGTTTTTTAATTTTTAAGGGTGCCTACTTTACGATGATTTGTCCGTTAGAGACCGAGGTGGCGCCGTGAAAGCCACAAGTAAACGGAAACACACCTGGGTTGCTGGCAGACAGGATTATTTTTCCTGTAGACCTGGGCTCGGCCATTAAGAATATCCCTAAAGATGCCGACTTCAACAACGACATTTTGTCGCTGGCCTTCAAGACAATTTCAACCACTGAATTTTGCTTAAGTTCAATTTTCAGAGGTGAGCAAGTGCCGTCGTTTTTTCCTTCAATCACAATTGTTGAGTCAGGAATTCTTAGCAAATCGACAACATCGTTTTTGCCCCAGTGTTGAGCTAGATCATAAGCAGTTTGGCGTTGATGATTTTTAATTCTGCGATCTGGATTTCCTTCTAAAACACTGCTTACGATGACTGGATCACCAGTCATTGCAGCTCGCATAAGGGCTGTGTATCCATCTTTATCTTGCGCATCGAAATTTGCTTCTGCGGCAATAAAGGATTCATAAACGTCACGGACCCCGTATTTTGCAGACTTGATCAGGGAAGTTTCTTTAGACAAAAGATCAATCGTATCTACAAAGGCTCCGGATGAAATCAAAAAATCGACGATGGCACTGTTGTTAATCGTGCCAGTTCCCGGTGCCCCAACCATCGGGGATCCTGTCGTTCCGCAGCTCATATCAACGCTGTACAAAAGCGCTGTGCACCCCTTCTTATCTTTAAAGTTTATATTCGCACCACAGCTGATCTGTGCTTGAAGGTCTCTAATGGAGCCACCGGACTTAGCTAATTCAAGAAGGCTTTGATTGGGATTTGAGTCACATTTATTAGATGGCGGAAGGTTGCCACTGACTTCACAGGAAACACTAGATTTCTCAAAATAGGGACGTTGGTTAAGAGTGGCCGTGGTGACTTTGCCATTTTCAATATTAAGTTCTAGGTAATCGTCTGAATCATCTTTGTTTTGGTATCTTAAGCTTTTAGCCGATATATAATAACGATCAGAATGAAGTGAAAGTCCCTGTGTGACCGAAGATGGAAAGGCTGAACTTTCGTCGATATAAGTAACCCTACTCTTGGCCCTGTTTGTATCAACTGTAAGTTCAAACTTAAGATCGGTTTTTTCAGGCACAGTGCCATTGCAGGTGATGACTTCCGCTGTTGAAATAAGGCTATAAAAAAAGACGGCAGAAGAAAAAAGGAAAGATCGTAACATTTAAAAACCCCCGGTTTAAAAAATCATCTCATCTTTAGCACCATTTGTAAGTCACAGTCTAATGACGATTTTGCCAGTGTTTTTTAAAGCTGAAGACTGGGCAGCAAGAGCATTCCCATTGTATTTTTTATCACAAGTACCAGTGATCTTCCTCTGTCGTGGCGTTTAAGCATTCATTTTGATTTACAGACAAATCCTAATTGTCGAATGGTCAGACGAATTTCCGCAGCTAATGCGATTTCGCCAATGGACTCTGCAAATTTCGCATAAACTAAGCCCGCCATCACACCTTTAGACCAAGAGTCAAAGCCGGCTTGCTTAACATTTGCAACAACAGAATCCACGATGGATTTTTTCATAGTGGCACCTAAATTGGGAGATAGTAATACTCGTATCATTTTGTCGACGCTGGCCTTGGAGTTCGAAGGAATAGCGTCAAATGCATTTTTCCGAAGGGCTGTATTTGTGGGATCCTTCATCACCGCCATCCAAACGTTTGATTGCAGAGTTAATTTCTCGGACGTTTCCTTTTGTGCTTTCGTAATTATTTTAGACGCTTTTTCAAATTCACCACGAGTGATTAAAAATAAACCGTAAGTTTGGCAATAGTCAGCTCCAAAAAGAGTACATAATTTCGACCAGCTGGTAATCTGGATTCTTTCACTAAGTGGGTTTATGTTGCCCGCGCGAAGTTGTTGTATGAATCCAGAACTGAAACTTGGGGCAGTCCTAACTTTTTTGAAACAAAGAATCCCATAACCAATAAGCGATAAAAATTATCATCGAATTGCTTTAAGTAATTCTTCAAAATACGTCGGAAGTTCTAGTTAATTATACCAAATCAAGGACAGATAGTCTTCCATCCAACGTTGGTTAGTTGGGCCTTCTATGTTCTAGCGTTCCGGGAATCCAGCCTAACCAACCTAGATCAGTTTTACCTCAATCTCAAAAACACGGCAGATATACAACAGCATAGGCAGGGTCCAATATTGCCCCATAAGAAATATTTAATCCCTTAACTTGCTTATAGTTAGCTAATGTTTACGCTATGAGATAGTTTGGAAATCGAGTAAGACTCAACTCTTGAAAGCCTTGTGGCCTTTCCTCTGATTTATTAATCCACCGAATAATTTTTATGTCTACGAATCCAATATTTTTTTGATTCGGCATAAAAGGATCAGGATTAATAAATGGCCAAAAAAATAGTCCAACCTCAAAAAACATCAAAACTTAATAGAAAAATAAACCGCCCGATAGCTGACACTCAGCAAATTGAGGCGATGCAATAATGAACTTACCCGTCGTACCAAAAGTTAAGTACAAAATTTTGATTGTCGATGACATAAAGGACAATTTACTTGCGCTAAATGCCATTCTGGAAAGAGACGATGTCAAAGTATACCAAGCTCTTTCGGGAAATTTAGCATTAGAGATGATGCTTGAGCACGATTTCTGCCTTGCGGTTCTTGACGTACGAATGCCGGGAATGAGTGGATTTCAGCTCGCCGAATTTATGAGGGGATCAAAAAAAACGAAGAACGTTCCAATTATTTTCGTGACAGCAGCAGCTAAAGAACAAAATTTTTCTTTTAAAGGCTACGAAAGCGGAGCTGTCGATTTTTTACTGAAACCCCTTGATGCCCAAGCCGTTCAAAGTAAAGCGAACGTGTTTATTGAACTATTTCAACAAAAGAAAGATCTAAAAGATCAGCTGGAAACAATCGCAGGTCTGATCGAAAGTTTGACCAACTCAAAAGATGCTGCTGAAAGAGCTAACATTTCCAAGAGCCAGTTTCTCGCAAACATGTCTCATGAAATTAGAACACCCATCGGCGTAATTCTAGGATTCGCTGATCTCATGAAGAATCCAAATAATACTACGGAAAAAAATCAAAGCTACATCGCTATCGTTGACAGGAATTCTCAACAACTATTGCGACTTATCGATGATATTCTTGATCTGACCAAAGCCGAAGCCGGTTGGATGGCCATTGATCCGATTGAGTTTTCTTTTGAAGATCTGTTGACCGAGTTCACATCGATTATGACCTTTATGGCAGAGGAAAAAGGAATTGCTTTTCGACTAACGACCGAGACCCATATTCCCGATTTTGTGAAAACAGATAACGGGCGCTTGCGGCAGATTCTTAATAATATTGTGGGTAACGCGCTAAAATTTACATCAAAAGGTGGCGTTGAACTCAAAGTGGCTTTCGACAACCCAACTTTGAGATTTACGGTAGTTGATACTGGTATCGGCATAACAGCTGAACAGGAATGCAGACTGTTTAAACCGTTTGGTCAGGCAGATTCTTCAACAACTAGAAAATTTGGTGGAACTGGGTTAGGGCTAGTTCTATCGCGACGTATCTCTGAAGCTCTGGGTGGCAAGTTAGACTTCGTCGGCAGCAAGCCGGGCGCGGGAAGCACTTTCATGTTTGAGATCAATAGTCCACTGCTGCCGAACGCAAAGTTGGTTGGTAGAAATACATTGAAAACCAAGATCAATGAGGCTGTAGTTTACCGCAAAGATGGTTCTGTCCTTAGCGGTCTTAAAGTACTTGTTGTGGAGGATTCGCCAGACAATCAGATTCTGATTCATATGTATCTTGAAAAAGAAGGTGCAGAAGTAACGATGGTTTCAGACGGTGCACAAGGTGTTAAAAGTGCGCTGACTGAAAAGTTTGATGTTGTACTGATGGATATTCAGATGCCAGTTCTCGACGGACACGAAGCGACGAAAATTCTTCGCACTGCCAAGTTCATGAAGCCAATCATTGCTTTGACAGCACACGCCTTTAAAGAAGAGCAAGAGAAGTGCTTTGCATCCGGATTTACTGGCTTTCTTACTAAGCCAATTAAACGTTCTGCTTTAATTGATGCTCTCTCAAAATCTGTCCCCACGCGTGGCCAGGTCATAGGATGATTTTACCATGAAGAACCTCTCGACGTCACAGCATCTCAATCAAGATCCAACCTCTCATGGCGCCTCCTCTGTCGTCGATCCTAAAGCCTTTAATTGGATACTTAAGATTAGCATCAGTCTGCCTTTGGCGCTCATGAGCATCCTAACTGTCATCTTCATTGGTCTTATCTTCTACCTCATGTCCGTTGTCCGCTCAGTTGACCATGTCGATCAAGTACTTGTTCAAAGTCATGAGACCCTTAACATCTTCATTGATTCCGAAACCGGGATGCGAGGTTTTTTGCTCACCGGTAAAGAAGATTTTCTTGAGCCCTATAACAACCCTGCTCGGTCCGCAGAGCAAGAGATCGGAAGCCTCAAGGGATTGGCGAAGAATTATCCTGAGCAGATTCAGCGCCTGGAGCGTATAAGTTCGATTTACCAGGAGTGGAAAGCATGGGCGCAGAAAAACATCGAGTTCAAGCGGCAGGGCAATAACGAATATCTGAAACGGGTTTCAAGCGGCTTTGGCAAACGGCAGATAGATGAAGTCCGTCGCCAGTTTTCGGAATTCATTCACTTTGAGCAAAAGCTTCATGCGGAGAGAAGTGCAACCACCGAAGAAGTCATCCGAATTGTGATTCTAGTTATTTTTTCGTTCAGTGTGTTGTCTGGAATTTTTCTGGCCTTCTATAGTCGAAGACAGCTTAAATCCCTCTCGGGGGCTTTTGGCTTTGCCCTCCAGAAACAATCGGAACTTAACCAAGCGCTTCAGCACGAGAATTGGCTTCGCTCGGGGCTTTCCGAGCTGGATGATCTTTCGCGCGGCGAAGCCTCACTGATCGAGTTCAGTACAAAGATCATCAGCCATCTGGCTCGCTACACCGGAGCCCAAGTCGGCACGTTTTACGCGGTTTCAGAGAAGGAAGGAGTCTTTCGCCGGGCTTCTACATACGCGTTTTCGAGCGAGAACGAGGCCAAGCTTTCTGAGGTTAAGTTGAATGAAGGTCTTGTCGGCCAAGCCGCAGCAGAAAATCGGCTCCTTCAAGTCACTGATCTTCCGGAAAACTACATCCTGGTTAACTCTTCCTTAGGAGCTGCTGTTCCTAAGGCACTGCTTGTTGCCCCCGCTTCTGCCGAAGGATCTGTGAAGGCCGTCCTAGAACTTGGGTTCCTGACTGTGCCTGAGAAGCGAGTCATCGAACTGCTGGAGCGTGCGTCTGCCGGAGTCGCACTTACCATTCGCTCTTGGCAATACCGAGCCCGGGTTCAAGACCTACTTGAGAAATCTCAAGCGCTCAACGAAGAGCTTCAGGCCCAGCAAGAGGAATTGAAGGCCGCGAACGAGGAACTTGAGGTACAGTCGCGCGCGCTTCAAGATTCCCAGGCTAATCTCGAAAACCAACAATCGGAACTCGAGCAATCCAATGAGCAACTTGAAGAGCAAACGCAAGCACTCGAGCAGCAACGGGATATTTTGAATGAAAAGAATGACGCTCTTAAGGCCGCGCAAAAGCTTCTGGAAGAAAGATCCGAAGAAGTTCAGAAGGCAAACCAATACAAATCCGAATTCCTGGCCAATATGTCACACGAACTCCGGACCCCGCTTAATAGTTCGCTGATCTTGTCAAAGCTTCTCGCGGACAACAAGGGCGGAAACTTGACTCCGGAGCAGATCCAGTACGCTCATTCCATCTATTCCGCAGGCAATGACCTCCTTAACCTCATCAATGACATTCTTGATCTCTCGAAAGTGGAGGTCGGAAAGCTTGAGATCAGGCCGGAAAGCGTTTTTCTTCCCAAAGTTTTAAAAAGCCTGGAGAATACCTTCCGACCTTTCGCGATTGAAAAGAATCTCAAATTTCAAATCAAGACCGACCCAGGCATGCCTGAGACGATGCTCACGGATCGTCAACGACTGGAGCAAATCCTAAAGAACCTGCTTTCCAATGCGATTAAGTTCACGGAAAAAGGCGAGGTCACGCTTCACATATCTCGGGTCCCGGACGAAAGCGCTGAAAAAAGCCCTGAAACAAGATTGGCGTTTTCGGTGAGCGATACCGGTATCGGCGTCCCCGATGCACAGCAAGAAGTGATCTTTGAGGCGTTTCGGCAAGCCGATGGAACGACTAACCGAAAATACGGGGGCACTGGCCTTGGGCTTTCCATCTCACGAGATCTAGCAAGGCTCCTCGGCGGAACTGTTGAGGTCAAAAGCGTGCCCGGTGAAGGAAGCCATTTCACCCTTTTCTTGCCTGAAACCTATGATGAGTCCCTCATTGAGGCCGCGTCTCCGAAGGTCTACTCATCATCAACCGCCGTTACTGGCTCCATTTCTTCCGCAGACACGGCGGCGCCGCAAGTAGTGCCGAAGCCGCAAGTAGAGCGCGCCAAGCCTGCGCCGTTCTCAGATGATCGAGGCGCTCTAAAATTACCGGGGCG
>JAYTZS010000016.1:0-6607 GCA_043741885.1 Bdellovibrio sp.
CTAGGCCCAAAAGAATTCGGCTAATCAAAACGGCTATTTTCATAAGTCCTCTTTTTTGTTGATGCTCTCGCTGACGAGAATGCCTTCAACAAAAAGAAAAGTAGAGCCGGGGCAAGCTTCGCAATGCAGGATCGATAAAGCGTCGGCAATAATCACCGATCGTATCGAGAAAAAGATCAGGTGAGTCTTTCCGATCGAGAGACTCACCTGCTTTAGGAGGGGCCTTTCGTTTATTTCTTCTCGACTGGGTTCGATTTTTCGCTCAGGTCTTTTTTCTCGTTCTTCTCTAGTTTTGCCATGCTTTTGTCAGACTGCAATTTCTTCATTGAGCTTTGGCAACCTTCAGAAAACTTAAAGCCGGAATGAGACTTTTTGTAAGAGTGCAAGCACTTGAGCAGCCCTTTCCCGACAGCTTCGTCGCCGCATCCGGCGGTTTTTGCTTCTGAAGAGCAGTTGGATTTGACCACCTCTTTATCGCTTGCGACTGTACTTTGAACGGTGCTTTGAACGGCTGGAACATTGGCGGCTGGCTGAGAACTTGGCGTTCCTTGGGCAAATGCGCCGAGAGAAAAAAGACTGATCACGAGAGCCATCATTGAATTCTTCATAAAAACTCCTTCGTTGTTGGCAAAAGTTCTGATGGCAACCATTGCTGCTTGGGCCTCAAGAAAAGCTCAAGTTCCAGTTCCTTTGCTTGATTCTAAGTATGGCAGAGCCAGCTTAAAAACCTCTGAAAGCCAAATTAAAAGATATTCATACAAATGCCTCAAATCAAACTTCAGCTTCGCTGATGTTATTTAGCTGCGGTTGTTTAACTTATGCTATTTAACTGAGAAAACTAACTTGCTGTTATCAGAGAGAGCCGAGTCCGTAAAATTATAAAATAAAAGACCTTTTGCTTCTTGCCCCGGCTTGAGGACTGTTTGGTGAATAAGATAATTTTGGTAATTGACCTGTGTGACAGGGTTGATTTCATTAAAAATAGAACCATGGGCAGGGAAGGCGCTACTGTCCGGAAAGTAGAGGCCAGTCGAACTGGAAGACATCACTTCGGCTGCTAGCAAGGCAGCATAGGCCAGTACGACAAGCGAGGTGTTGTAAACATTTGCGGCGACTGCTCCAGGACTGAAGTGTTTAAATTCTTGCGGAAGACTTTCAATCGGTAGAGCTGAATGAACCATCCCAGAAGAATCCAAAGCAAATAAACTCTCGGAAATCTGCAAGTCTGATAACCCCTGATTCTGGATATTCACATAAACAGGAATAAGACCAGCGCTGACCAATTCATTTAGAGCCTCATCTGAAAAAATAGCTGATTTGTATCTGAGATCCAATTGGTGAAAGGCCTGGTTATAATCGCCTTTTCTCAAATGAAAGAAAAAATCATTCATTGGCAACTTGGACGGCCGAAAAACAAAATATTGAATCTGGGCACAATCAGTTTCTATGCGAGAGAAGTGGTCATGAGGCAGTGTCTGAACTATTTTTATCTCTCGAGGCTTTGTATGAATGCAGCCATTCGTTAAAGCGAACACACTCGTAGTGAATATCAAAGTTAAAATTTTAGTTAGGCATAAAGACAATCTCGGTGCGGTGGTCACCTGCGGATTCAACAGCTGAACTGCTATCTTTGGCAAGAAGAATTCAAAAGCGTTGATCTGTTGGCAGTGCCCAGCCTTTGGATCCGGTAGTGAAGTCTTGATCTTGGGTCGGTCCAGTTTCATTTCCGGCGGGGACGTGAAAAAATTGTCGTTTGGGGGAGTCCATCCTATGCACGCTTGCTCGTCTAGTTTTCGCATTCTATCTTTATCTTGTCTTTTGCTCCCCCTCTTTTTTCTGGCAAATTGCCAGACTGGAAAAATGCGCTCGCCAGCCAGCCTGGATGAATGTCCAGCTCATCTCATCTCTGTCTGAAATTCTCACAGGATCCAAGCTAATATTAAAGTGGATCCATGCAAAAAAAGTAAAAAATTTGAAGGAGTGCTTTCATGTTCAGACGTCAGTTCATTCAGGCGGGGTTGGTCACGGGTGGATTGGGATTGACCTCTCTTCTCTCTTCTTGTCAGACCGAAAAAACTTCATCGGATCAGCGAAACCCCTCTTCGGTCACGGCCGATCCAAAAAATCCAGCCGCAGGAAAGTACATTCGTTATGAAGTTTCCGATCCTAGAGCGCAAAATGATTTGCAGTTATTAGCCCAAGCTGTGGCTTTGATGAAAAGTCAGCCAGAGAACAATGCCAACGGTGAAAATGGTTTGAATTGGCTAAAGCAAGGCGAAGTTCATTTGCGTCACTGTCCGCATGGAACCTGGAAATTTTTTCCCTGGCACCGAGATTTTCTGATGCGCTTTGAGGCGATTGTGCGGAGTCTAACTGGCGATGCGACTTTCAGTTTGCCGTATTGGGATTGGACGAAGAATCCGAACATCCCTCGAGCTTTCAGAGACAACGGCAGTTCACTTTATGTGAATGAAGGCAGCCGCATTCAAGACGTCGGTTCGCAAATCTCTCAATATGCCAATGCATCAATTGTTAACCGAGTCCTCAGTATCACCGATTTCGAATCCTTCCTTGGTTCTGAAAGTGCCAGTGGTGAAGTCGAGCAAGGGCCGCACAATGGAGTCCATGCCGTCTGCGGTGGTACCATGGGGACAATGCGCTCGCCAGAAGACCCCGTGTTTTGGCTGCATCACGGCAACGTCGATCGCCTGTGGGCAGAATGGCAATTGAGAAATCCACAGTGGCTCACTCAAGACGAAGTCAATCAAACTTTTCCAGCTTGGGCCGCTTTGAAATTGGACGGATTTTATGAAGTAACGGGAGTAGTTGCCAGCTCCTTTCGCTCCGCCATAGATGTATTGAACACAAACACTTTGCAATACACCTATGATACCACAATGGCGATTTTGCAAACTTCGAATCAGAACCAAATCCTTAACAAGGGCGCGGTGAATTCAAGAATGCCGGCCAACAACAAGTTTAAATATATCCCGAAGGCTTTCACCAAATATGGAGTTCCTTTGATCCGCACTCCGCTTGAAAAAGGCACTGCCATGAAGTTCCACCTTCAGGATGTGAAAGGTACTGTAGGCAAGTTCTTGGACACATATCTTGCCGATGCGACCCACTACTCCAGTGAGAAATACATTTACCGATTGAAAGTTATGAACTTTCCGAAGATGCCAAATCGAATGATCATGCCAATTAGCTTTCTCAGTCCCACTGGAAGCACCGATTACCTTTCCCATTACTGTGTTTTCCAAGACGAGAAATCGGCGCATCACAAATCTGGGTTTTTGCCGGATTTCAATCTTGATTTTGAAAATGTCCTGCAAATTTTGTATTCACAGAACGTCAAAGCTTATCCAGATCAGACTTTGTTTAAATTTGATTTCATTGACGGCGCTACCGGTAAACGAACATCGGCCACGGACTTTGATTTTTCAAAATTAGAAATGAAACTGGTCATTCTGGAATAGTTTGAAGTGGAGCCTCAGGAGCCGTAGGCTCCTGTAAGATTCAAGCGGCGCGGGGCGAGCCGGGGTGGCTTGTACTGACTTGGTTTTGCCTTGTTAAAACCCCGTCAGCGCTTAAATTTCGATCTAATAACGATTATACTGGGGCCATAATTTTTCTCAGCAATCCGCTTGTCGATTGAACTTAAGTTTGATCCAATCTCCTCTTCGAATCTCAAGGGAGAGATAAAATGAAGTCACAAGATCAGTTCCAAGGACCCAATGTCAGATATGTGGTGATTGGTCTCAGTGTGGTTTTTCTGTTGGGGATGTGGATTCAAAGTTAAAGTTGCAAGTTGTCTTTTCGGGCGCGTCTCAGCAAAATTCATAAAGTCATTGCTGCCAACCAAAAGCGCAATTGCAATCCAGATTTTCGGATTCTTGAAGATCATACTAAGCTCTTTTCGCAACTTAAGCTTTTCGAGTTAAGAGCGTCGGTGGATTTTCCGATCGACGGGTCGAATCGCTTGGGAGAGAAAAGATTGAAATTTCGCGTGGAGGAGTCTGTAGGCACCAGCCTTGCGCCCAAAATTGGCCCGGGTTTCACGGCCCGGCAAAGCCCAGCGCTGCGAGCCCGCACCCCGCGATCCCGCTCCCTCTAACCCAGACCTTGAACTGGAATTTGGCCAGTCTTATCAAGTTGGAATTCCGATCTGTCGAGTGGATAGCATGATTCCAAATTTCAAGTTGCGACTTATTATTTGCTTATCTGCGCTGCTGATTTTATCAGCCTGTGGATCACACTTTGACACCTTCCCGGTGCAAACAGTTTCCCCTGGGGCCATCAGCCAATCTCCTAATGAGCCCACGCCAGATCCGACGACGACGTTTACAAATTTGAAATTTTGCTCTCCCTTGAGTTTTTCAGGCGTGCGTTGGGCTCCCGACATGGATTTGAAGACTCAGCGAGCCTTTGCGATTGGGCTCAGCCTCACTGGTGGTTTTGAAGGCAGCGCTGGCTGGCAAAACCTGACAAATAATTTCGATGGGATGGGAATGAGTGGGGGACTTCTGAACCAGACTCTGGGAACAGAAAGCTTGCAACCCTTGCTACAAAAAATTATTGCGGATCATCGCAGTGAAGTTTCAACTGTGCTGACTCCAGAGCATCTTACCGGTATCATCGGCATGCTGAACTCATGGCATCCTTCGCTCCAGCTGAAGGAGTTAAAACTCACTGAGGTTCAAGAGGATTCACCATTTGTATTTCAGTCTGGTTTGCAAGAAATGAGAGCCAAAAATTCCAGTGTGCAGTGGGCGGTTGATCACCTTTATCAGTCGAATGGTCAGTTTCTTCCAGACTGGAGGCAGCAGCTCAAAAGTTTATTTTCAACGACGGATTATATCAATCTGCAAATTGAGGCCGCTCTTCGGATCCACTTGAAGGCTATGGCTTACATGAAGCGAACTGGTTTTAAAGACTTGCGATCTTATCTGCTCTTTTTCGATATCATAGTTCAGAACGGCTCCATTTCTGACACGCGTTTTCAAGAGTGGAAAGACAAAGTCGTTCATGACCGTATTGTCGGTGAAGTAGCCTTACTCAAAGCTTTGATTGAGATTCGGCTTCAGGACACTCTGGAAGAGTACCGAGCCGATGTGCGAAGTCGCAAGTACGCCGTGGTTGATGGCGAAGGCGTGGTCCATGGTAAAAATTGGAACCTCAGCAAAAGCTATTGTTATGACTCAGCAGATCCCGTCGAGTGATGAAACGTGTTTGATTCTCAGGTCGTCGGTGCTAGTCTCCGGCGATGAAAACACAACTGCCAATGAAAAGTTCAATCACCGCTGAAAAAGTCTCTCGTTATGTCGTGGAAACAATCATCTCCGAAACCGATCTAGAAGATAAGCTGCGGGTTCAAACCATGAGCCTGCCTTCTGGGGGCATGATCAGCAGCAGTGATGTCGGATCACTATTATCAATCCTTGTTCGCTCTATAGGCAGCCGGAAAGCCTTAGAAATTGGAACTTTCACTGGTTATACAGCTCTCAAAATCGCGTCGGCGCTGCCGAAAGACGGAAAGCTGATTTGTTGCGATATCAATACCGAGTGGACTGATATAGGTCGGACTTATTGGCAGCAAGCAGGTTTGTCCCAAGTTATTGATTTGAGAGTTGCTCCGGCTTTGCAAACTCTCAATGGGCTTTTATCCGACGGTGCTGCCAGTTCTTTCGACTTTGCATTTATTGATGCCGATAAAACTGGCTATGACTCTTACTATGAAGCTTGTTTGAAATTGCTTCGTCCTGGTGGTCTGATTGTTCTCGACAATATGCTTTGGAGCGGAGCGGTCGCTGATTTTGATATTCAAGATGACACCACCAACGCCATTCGACGCTTGAATGAAAAAGTCAGCAAAGATTCTCGAGTTTTTTTCTCTTTGCTGACTGTGGGGGATGGATTGATGCTTGTGCAAAAAAAATAAAGCCAGCGCTCAAAAACCAACACGGCGTCGGGTTTGAGAGAAGGGATTAGTTTATTTACAAACCTCACCAAGTCTTTTCCACCGTCGATTCCGGGACCGATGAGCAGAGCATCTGCGGCCATTGTCTGGTGTTTCAATTGTTTTGGCGGAAGCAGGAGAGAGGACACCCTTGCGACTTTCGCTCAGGCCGAAAACACAAGCTTCTAAAACTGCCAGTGCCACCTATGGCGCCAGGCTCTCAGACTCCAGACTCTGACGAGTGAAGTTGTGAGGTCGATTCTGGCTCATCAGCTAGCTGTCTAAGCTTTTAGCAGTTGATCTAAAATCTTTGTTTCGAGCTAGCTGCTCCTTAGTTTAATTCATTCTCAGAATGGCATTGGCTTGCAAATAAGTTTGAATATGAAGTCTATCGAATTAAAGCTCTCTCCTATTTTTGGTCTTTTGTACGCATTGGCAGCTCTCGCTTTTTGTGGGATCGCCCAGGCCGGTCAGCAGCTGGACGCCAAACAGGTGATCGGATTTGAGATCCTTTTCATCGGTAAGTGTGACAGTGCCATCGAATGCGCTATGGGGCATACGATGCTTCGAGCGGTTACCGAATCAGGCAATCCGGGCAAAGACTATGTCATCGGTTATACCAAAGGGGAATCTGAACAGCCGGTTTCT
>JAYTZS010000017.1:0-2278 GCA_043741885.1 Bdellovibrio sp.
CATTCAGACAAATTTGCCCTGGCTTTCCCTTGATCACATAGGTGTGAAATCTTGCGCCGTTGTTGCAATTGTAAATATCCACTTGCTCAAAAAGACGAAATCCAGCTTTCTCGATCAAATTTGGACAAACTGAGATAGACCCCTCGTAGGTCAGGTCGGCTTCAGTGACGGTCGCTCGATGAATTTTTGATTTTAGCATTGTCAGTGTCATACATTCCTTTCATTGTTCATTTTCAGAGCAAGAAACAATCCCTGCAGCACGAGGTCAGGTTGAATCACATCAAATATTTTTTCTTTTTCAAAAAGCGATGAAAATCCGCCAGTACCGATAATGAACGGCTTTTCTCCGCCAAAACACTCTTCACTGATTCGACTGGAAATTTCCCGCATTGTTCCCAAATGGCCAAAGTAGAGTCCAGATTGCAAACTTTCAACTGTAGCGCGACCCAAGGTTTCTTTCATCGCTACAATTTCGACAGAAGGTAATTTCGCCGTTTGTGTTTCGAGCGCCTCCATGCTCAGTCGAAGGCCGGCCACGATCGAGCCTCCTAAATAATCTTTTTTTTTTGAAACGGCGCAGAAGGTGGTGGCCGTTCCCAAATCTATAACCACCATATTTTTTTCTGGATAAAGGTGGGTCGCAGCAATCGCATTGGCTATTCGATCGGACCCAACTTCAACCGGATTGCGGTAATTAATTTTCAATCCAGTTTTAACTCCAGCTTGCAAAAGAAAAGGACTGATATTGAAATATTTCTTACAAGCATTTTTCAGAGAATAAACGACGTCTGGAACGACTGAGCACATCACAATTTGTTCAATATCAGCAGGGTCCATCGAGTTTTCTCGGAGGACTGATCTAAGAAAGACGCCAATTTCGTCAGAGGAGCCTCCGGTTTTGGAGGTCTTTCGAAAGCGCAGCTGCAATTTTTCTTTTTTGAAAACTCCACCATAAATTTGGCTGTTGCCAACGTCCAACGCGAGAATCATTGCTTAGATCCTTGCTGCAAACTGGAAGTTAAAAACTGATTAAAATATTGACCGAGAAAAAAACCGAGCTCTGAATTGCTGTCTAGGGTTCTCTCAGTTAAATCTTTTTGAAAAATATGAAACCGATGTTTGCCCGAGACTGAATCGATTTCTGACAAATCATTCTGCACGACAAGATCCGCTTTTGAATGTGAAAATAGCTTTTGCACAGCTTTTCTTTGTTCAAGCTTTTGTTCATCCATTTGTTCGCCGTTTGCTGAACAAGCTGTCATCTTAAAAGCAACGACTTGAAGTTCAGGATTTTTTGCCATCTCTCTTAGATGATTGACTAATTTTGGATTGCGCTTCATTTTGATTTCGAAATCAGAGTCAGAAGAAATTTTACCCTCCACTTTTAATGCTGGAGAGAAATCGCTGACAGCAGCAGCGTGAATCACCCCACAGTACTTCTGCTGAGACAATTCAGATTCTAAAATGTTTTTGAGATCTGTAAAGCTCTCGAAACCTAAACGGGGGCAGTCGGAAAGGGGAGCATGAGCCGAGAGCGAATGTACATAGGTGACAGCAAAACCGAACTGTAACAAAGTTTCAGCGATATTTGCTCCGGTCGCTCCAGAGGAGCGATTTGTCAGAACTCGAACTGAGTCAACCGCCTCTGAAGTTCCACCCGATGTAACAAGCAACCGCGGCAGATCGCCATTAAAGCCAGACTTTGCAGGAAATTCTGAATCAAGTGCCTTAGGAAAAACATTTTTAACGGTTAAACGGGATTCAACTTCGTTGACAATCAAGTCGGGATCCAGAAGACGTCCCCAACCCACTTCTCCACAGGCTAAAACTCCAGAAGCTGTTTCAAGAATTTCGACTTTCATCGATTTGAGCGTCTGGATCGAAGCTTGAGTTATCGGATGAAGGTACATCGCTGTGTTCATTGCTGGTGCAATCAGATACGGTTTTTGAAAATCATGAGCCAAAAATTGAGTGGTCAGCAAATCATCGCCAACCCCCTGAGCCAGACGGTTGATCAGATGAGCAGTTGCAGGTGCTGCTAAAATCAAATCAGCCCAGCGAACATAACGGATGTGATCCATCATATTTCCAGGCTCATAAAGATCGCTGACCACTGGCCGTCCAGTGAGACCTTCTAAAGTTGCAGCTCCGATAAACTGCAGTGCCGCCTTTGAGGCGACCACTTGCACGGCGTGTCCTGCCTGCACCAACTTTGAAATTACGAGGCAAGCTTTGAAACAAGCAATGGAGCCCGACATCTGAAACAAAATTCGAGATT
>JAYTZS010000018.1:0-6580 GCA_043741885.1 Bdellovibrio sp.
ACACCAGTTCAGTAACTTTAGCGGCATCTGCTATTTTTGTAAGATAACTGAACCAGAGTCCTCTATGGAAGGCTCGGCATGAGGATTCGCTCTGGCTGGATAAGGCTTCGCATGTTCTTTTGGCGGAGCCGGCGCCGGCAAGTGGTAATGGCTTCTCATCCGCTTGAGATTCCGATTGAGTTTTCCGTCGACTCCGAGAGACTGCTCCATTTCGTCAATTGATTTCACTTCGACTCGGTCATACGTCCGATCGGCTTTGGCATTTCTCTCAGGAAATCGGTATTTTAAAAGATTGATGTTCTTGTCATATTCCTCGCTCAACTTGCGCAGCTCTGCGTGCTCTTTGACGATTTCTTTAATGATATTTTTTAATTCAGAAGTGTTATTAGCTAATCGGTTTTTTTCAACAATCAATGAATTGATATTTCCCTGCTTGGATCGCATCTTTGATTGGGTTTCTTGAATTTTATTTTCTAGTTCGACCCAGCCGGGTAGAGTGCTTTTCGTTCCACCCTTGGCTTCGCTTTCTTTTGGAGCATCTGAAGCTTTGCCGGCCTCGGATACCTCTTCAGCGTGACCGCAGTGTCCAGACAAAATTAAGATAGATAGGATAAATAAAGCTCTTTTAATTGAATGCATTTTGTTTCCAACTCACTTTCACCGGCATTTCACTTATTTTTTGCACCAAGACACTTGCTTTAGCAGCGTTGATATTTTCAAGTCTTAGCTTTCCCATTTTAATTTTTTTAAGGAGCTCAGCTGCATCCCAGTGAAACTTTGGCTCAGAAAAAATATCCTGGAGCTGGCTGCGAATTTCTTTGGTGTCTATATTTTCAATTAACAAATCATAGCTAAGGACCCCAACTTCCATGTCC
The DNA here is from genome assembly GCA_043741885.1 of Bdellovibrio sp. Taxonomy (GTDB): domain Bacteria; phylum Bdellovibrionota; class Bdellovibrionia; order Bdellovibrionales; family Bdellovibrionaceae; genus 21-14-0-10-47-8. Next base: position 876 of record JAYTZS010000018.1, read on the forward strand.
GCAGCAGAAAGATCTGAAGGCAACTCGGGCAAGCTGTTAGATTCAGGGCTTGCAAAAGAATTTGTCTCAGTTTTCACAATCTCAGCCGGTTGCTCATCGATCTGTTTGTTCTGATCTGTGAATCGATAGGATGTTGATTGTTCCGAAGTCGGTTCCAAAGGAAGATCCTGCTCGAACTTAGCCAGCTCTTCAAATTTGAGATCTGCTTCAGAGTTTGAATCGACCTCATAGCCCACATCTCCTTCAGATTTAGGTTCTGGCTGCGAAAAAGAATTCGCAGTATCTTCTAGGAGAGTCTGATGAGGTTCTGTAATAGACGCGTTCCCGTCCATGTCGATAAATAAGACAGAGTGACAGTTCGAGCAGACTGCCACTCCGAAATCTTCAAAAACTGGATTTGAGCATTGGGGACAATTGGCTGCCATGTCTTCAGGCTGACATGAAGCTTATTTCAAAGCAATCGAAGGTCCGGCGGACATCAGACTATTTTTTGCGCCGTCTATCAGCTCGATTTTGAGGGCGGTCATTTTGCTGAGGAGGTCCAGCGGTCATTCTCATTTTTTGTCTTTGTGGTGCAGCCTGGTCTGATTCCAAACTGCTGTTGGCAGCAGAGGGGAGTGAGGGTCTTGCAATTCCTGAGGCCGCAGAAAACCCACCTCCGGCGGAGGCCTCATCAGCGCCATGAAATTCGAGCTCATCCATCTCCGGGGCTTTCATCATGTTTGCCATATTGTCAGCCTGAGATTGGTCAACAATTTGCACTTTTAATAGCTTCTCAATAGTGTCAGCCTTGATAGTTTGGTTGAGTACATCAAAAGCATTGAAAGCTTCTTTTTTGTATTCAATCACTGGGTCTTTTCCTGAGTAGCCGCGCAGGCCGATGCCTTCTTTCAGGCGATCGATTCGAGCCAAATGCTCTTTCCATCTTAGATCGATTCCCTGCAAAAGGACCATTTTCTGAATCTGATCATAAAATTGACCCAAAGTTTGTCGTTGATGATCATAAATATCTTTCACCGCTTTGCTGACGGAATCTGTGATCACGTGAGCATCTAACCGCGGGAAACTTTCGAAATCGATTTTAATTCCGAACTGCTGGCTAAGAGCGGTGTTCAAACCATCCAAATTGAAAGTTTCTTTTTTGCCATCATTTGGAATGTGAGCATCTAAAATATTCGAAGTGACGTCTCCGAGAAAATCGAGAACTGTTCGCTCGACTTCTTTGCCTTCCATGATTTGCTTTCGCATTCCATAAATAATCGTCCGCTGCTGATTCATCACATTGTCGTAATCCAGTAAATGCTTTCGAATATCAAAACTGTGGCCTTCCACTTTTCTCTGAGCGCCCTCGATTGATCGTGAAACCATTCCGGCGACGATAGGCTCATCATCAGGAACATTCAGCTTGTCCATGATTCTTTGGATCATTTCACCATTGAAAATACGCATCAAACTGTCTTCTAGAGATAGATAAAACTTGGACTCGCCCGGGTCCCCTTGACGACCAGAGCGGCCACGGAGCTGATTGTCGATTCGCCGAGACTCATGCCTTTCTGTTCCAACAATATACAATCCGCCGGCTTCGATCACCTGTGCTTTGTCGACTTCACACTGAATTTTGTATCTTGCTACAGAAGCTTCGAATTCAGGTCCTTCTTCGACCCCGGTCTCTCGTCGAGCCATGGCTTCTGGATTTCCACCGAGAACGATATCGGTTCCTCGCCCTGCCATATTAGTAGCAATGGTGATTGTCCCGCGCCTCCCCGCCTGGGCGACAATTTCAGCTTCTCGCTCGTGAGCCTTTGCATTTAAAACTTCATGTCGGACATTCGCTTTTTTCAAAGCGTCCGAGAGCAGCTCTGATTTCTCGATGCTCGCAGTTCCTATCAGAACTGGTTGCCCGGATTCATTTCGCACTTTCACTTCTTCGATGATAGCTTTGAATTTGGCCTTTTCTGTTTTGTAAACCAGGTCATCATTGTCAAGCCGGCGGATCGGCTTGTTCGTTGGGATAACTGAGACATCTAAATTATAAACTTTTTTAAACTCGACTGCTTCTGTGTCTGCCGTACCAGTCATTCCAGCTAACTTTTTGTACATTTTAAAGAAGTTCTGAAAAGTGATCGTAGCGAGAGTCTGATTTTCATTTTTTACTTCGACGCCTTCTTTAGCTTCTATGGCTTGATGGAGTCCATCACTCCAGCGTCTGCCAGGCATCAACCGGCCAGTAAATTCATCAACGATGATCACTTCGCCATTGGACACCATGTATTCGACATCACGCCGATAGAGATAGTGAGCCTTCAGGCCTTGATAAATATGATGCAAAAGCTCGATGTGTTCTGGATCGAAAAGATTTCCGATCTCTAACATTTCTTCAACCTTTGAATTTCCCTCTTCAGTCAAAGATGCGGTTTTGGTTTTTTCTTCCATGTTGAAGTGAACATCTCGAATCAGATGTGGAATCACTTTGTTCACTGCTACATACTTATCAGTCGATGCTTCACCGGGACCCGAAATAATCAAAGGAGTTCGAGCTTCATCAATTAAAATCGAATCGCACTCGTCAACGATGGCATAATGCAGCTCACGTTGAGACATATCTGCGAGATCATATTTCATATTGTCTCGAAGATAATCAAATCCGAGCTCGTTGTTGGTCGCATAAGTGATATCTGAGTTATACGCGTCTCGGCGTTGTTGATCGGTCAAATCATGGACGATCACTCCAACTGAAAGTCCTAGCCAGTTGTACAATCGGCCCATCCACTCGCTGTCTCGGCGGGCAAGATAATCATTCACTGTGACGACATGGACCCCGCGACCTGTCAGTGCGTTCAAATACACGGCTAATGTGGCGACTAAAGTTTTACCTTCACCCGTTCGCATCTCGGCAATGCTTCCACGGTTTAGAATGAAGCCACCAATCAACTGAACATCGTAATGACGCATTCCTAGAACTCGGTGCGAAGCCTCTCGGCAGACCGCAAAAGCTTCGGGCAAAACTTGCTCGACAGTTGCACCCTCCTTTAGACGCTTCTGAAGTTCGGGAGTCTTGGCCTTGAGCTGCTCATCAGTCAGAGCTTTCATCGCCGGCTCCAGGGCATTGATTTGATCAATCACTGGCTGGATGGATTTCATTTCTCGTTCGTGCTTTGTGCCAAATACTTTGCGCATAACATTTTGAATCATCATAGTTTGAAGAGCTTAGACGGCAGCCTAGCGAACTTCAAGTCGATCTGAGTCTAGATAGACCTGACATTTTCACTTGTCGGATGGCTTCATAGAGCACCACTGTGACGGCAGTTGCAACATTCAGACTCCGGATGGGCCCGAACATTGGGATTTGAATGATTTGGTCCGCTTTCCGACGCAATAGGTCTTCATCCAAACCTTTTGTTTCCTTGCCAAAGACAAACCAGTCGCCTGGCTGGTAAACCATATCGAAATAGGATTTCTGAGCTTTGGTTGAAAGATAAAAAACTCGGCGCGGATCACTGACTTGGCTTTCCCATTGAGCTAAGTTGGCATGATGAGTCCAAGTTAGATGTTGCCAGTAATCCAAGCCCGCCCGCTTCAGGTTGCGATCAGTGATTTTAAATCCCAAGTCGCCCACAAGATGCAAATCACTGCAGGTTCCCACACAAGTGCGGCCGATATTTCCAGTATTTTGAGGAATCTCGGGCTCAACCAAAACCACATGAAAGAGGCTTGGCTGCGCATCCACAGGGTGGTTTCCGGTTAAGAGTGAATCAGCTGAGATGTCGGAGGTCTTCATGCAGATCTTTGATAGCGCAAGTTTTCGTTCCTTATCAACGACCATCTCAAAATTCATAAGCCTATGGGTTCTCTGACAAAGGTGCTGTGGATCCGCAACGTTCTTGAGTTAAAATGTTTACTCTACTTTCTCTGCAAACACTTACCGAATTGCGTTACCAAGCTGCCGAAGCATTTGAAAACTGATGCACCTTTTGACTGGGAAAATTTCTTGCGGTTAAATTCGAAGAACCGTTCCCCGATTTGACTATTTAAGATTTTCACATCCGACAAGGACGTGCGCCGATGAAAAAAATTGAGGCGATTATCAAACCTTTCAAATTAGATGATGTCGTCGACGCCCTTGCCGAGGTCGGCGTTGAGGGAGTGTCTGTTACCGAGATCCGTGGTTTTGGAAGGCAAAAGGGCAGAACTGAAATCTACAAAGGTGCCGAGTACGTTGTCGATTTTTTACCAAAAATTAAATTAGAAATTGTCGTACCAAGTGGAATCGCCGAACAAGCGATTGAAGCCATCCGCAAGGCGGCTTTCACAGGGAAAATAGGTGATGGTAAAATATTTGTCATGTCAGTAGAAAAATCAGTTCGAATTCGCACGGGCGAGCAAGATGAGCAGGCACTTTAATAATAATTTGTTTTTATTTATAATTCATAACTGGGACTTAACTTAGATTGGAATAGACAGAGATGACAGAAAAACAGGGAGCTAAAATGACGGCGGCAGAGGCGATCCAGTTTGCAAAAGACAAGGGTGCACGCATGGTCGACTTGAAATTTTGTGACATGATCGGGACTTGGCAACACTTCACAGTTTCCATGAGCCAGATGACCACAGAATTTTTTGAAGAAGGCCTCGGCTTTGATGGAAGTTCTATTCGTGGCGGAAGAGGAATTGAGGAGTCCGACATGGTCGTTCTACCTGATCCTTCGACAGCAAAAATGGATCCGTTTATGGACATCCCCACCGTTTCTTTTATTTGTGATGTGGTGTTGCCTGAAACTTTGCAAGCTTACAACCGAGATCCTCGGCAAGTTTTGAAAAAAGCAGTGGCTTATATGAAATCGACTGGGCTAGCTGACACGGCTTATTTCGGGCCGGAAGCTGAGTTTTTTATCTTTGATGATATTCGCTATGACCAAACCAACAATGGCGCTTTTTATCAGATCGACTCTGACGAGGGGATTTGGAATTCTGGACGCGATGAAGGCGGAAAAAACTTAGGCTATAAAACTCGGCACAAAGAAGGCTATTTCCCGGTTTTGCCGGCGGATTCGACTCACAATTTGAGAAGCGAAATGTCTTTGGAACTTGAGAAAGCTGGGATGATTGTTGAGCGACAGCATCATGAGGTGGCGACAGCGGGACAAGCTGAAATCAATATCAAATTTGATTCAGCTCTGGAGATGGGCGACAAAATGATGTGGTTCAAGTATATCATCAAAAATGTCGCTCACCGAAATGGAAAAACAGTGACGTTTATGCCAAAGCCGCTGTTTGGAGATAATGGTTCTGGAATGCACATTCACATCTCGCTGTGGAAAGATGGCAAGAATCTTTTTGCTGGAAACAAATATGCCGGGTTGTCCGAGACAGCTCTTTATTATATTGGCGGAATTTTAAAGCATGCCCCTGCACTGTGCGGGATAATCAATCCAACAACCAACTCTTACAAACGTTTAGTGCCTGGGTTCGAAGCGCCGATCAAACTGGCTTACAGTTTTAAAAATCGTTCGGCAGCGGTGCGAATTCCAAATACTGGGGCCTCGGCTAGTTCAAAACGAATTGAATTTCGGACTCCAGATCCGTCAGCAAATATTTATTTGGCCGAGGCAGCCTTATTGATGGCAGGTCTGGACGGAATCATGAACAAAATCCACCCCGGCGAGCCTCTAGACAAAGACATTTACGGATTGCCACCTGAAGAGGCA
>JAYTZS010000019.1:0-2269 GCA_043741885.1 Bdellovibrio sp.
ATAAAGCAATGATGAGTCAGTGTAAAGAACACTCAAAGAACATGAAAGGTGAAATGAATTGTCCGATGATGGGGAAAATGGGAAACATGGACGGCATGGGGGGAATGCACGAGCAATCGAATGATTCCGACAAAAAATAACAATTCCGTCGTGGATCACTCGACATTTTCCATCTCTAGCAAGTGTTATCAGGTGAACCGTGTTTCACTGGATGAAGTTTTAGCTAAAATGTCCATTTGTGGGAAATGCAAATTACCTTTGGCATTTCCACCGTGTGAAAGAGCAACTGCTTAACAAGTGCGAGCGGGGCTTGTTGTCGCCTCGCCTGAAGGTCTGCGGATGTCAGCTCTCGTTTCACCGTTTGTAATGACGTATGATTAATCAGATCATAATCCCAGGTTTATTTTTCCAAATACAAAAGTCAGCAATGTGAAAATAATGAATGTTAAAGTTCCCACTAAAAACCAGATAAAAAGTCTCCAAGTATCTCAGCTATGTGATCTTCTCGGAGCGAATCAAAAATCTGGTTTATCAACTGAAGAAGTTGGCCTGAGGACTTCACAATTTGGACCCAATGAAATTCCAGAGATGCATCGGAACTTTTTATTTCTGTTTTTAAAAAACTTCTGGGGACCGTCGGCTTGGATGATCGAAGCTATCGCCCTGCTCTCTTTGTTTTTACACAAGCGATCGGACTTTTGTGTTTCAGCGGGTCTACTCCTGATTACCGCCGTGATTGGATTTCTTCAAGAGAGACGCGCCAATCATGTCGTCAAAATGCTTCAGACAAAGCTTCAAATTCAAACGCGAGTTCTTCGTAACGCCATATGGAATGACATTGCATCCAGGGACCTCGTGCCTGGCGATATTGTTCGAATCAGAATGGGAGATTTTGTTCCTGCGGATCTCAAAGTTGTTTCAGGTGAGATCAGTGTCGACCAGTCATCGATGACAGGAGAAAGCAAAGAGCAGGTTCGGACTGCTGGAGATGAAGTTTACTCAGGATCAATTTTGCAGCAAGGGGAATTCCAGGGTCTCGTGCTCTTGACTGGCGCTCAAACTTTTTACGGTCGAACGATCGAGCTGGTTCAAAAATCTCAACCCAAACTCCATACGGAAGAAGTCGTTTCAAAACTTGTCAAATGGCTTTTTGCAATTGTAGGCGGTGTGGTCGTTTTGGTGATCGCAGTCGGCCTTTTTAGCGGAATTCCTATGGGTGAAGTTTTGCCTTTGAGTTTGGTCCTTCTGATGGGGGCCGTTCCTATTGCACTTCCAGTTATGTTTACAGTTAGTACAGCTCTCGGCGCGCGGGACCTTGGTAAGAAAGGAGTTCTGGTCACGAGGCTCAGTGCAACTGAAGACGCTGCGACCATGCAAGTGTTGTATGTCGATAAGACAGGTACCCTCACATTAAATCAACTAGTCGTGGAAGGACTTTACCCCGAACAAAAAGTTAGTTCCGAAGATTTGCTTTTATGCGCGGCACTGGCCTCAAATGCTTCAAACCGAGATTCGATTGACTCCGCTTTGCTCTCTTATGCAAAAAAGCAGAATCTATCTTTCGACAGCTTTAAGCAGAAACATTACGTGCCGTTCTCGCCTCGAACTAGAAAAACAGAAGCTTTCATTGAAGGAAGCCAAGGTTCCTTCAGTGTCACGAAAGGAGCTCTCAAAACAATTGCTCTGGCGGCGAGTTTGAATGACGCCCAAATCCTAAGGCTCGAAGCCACATCTGACCTCTTAGCAAAAAAAGGTTACCGAACGTTGGGAGTTGCAAAAACAGTGGGTGAACAAACTCAGTTTTTGGGACTAGTCGCACTGTATGATCCTCCTAGACCAGATTCAGCAGAACTGATTTTTCGGCTCCATTCCCTGGGTGTCAGCGTAAAAATGTTGACAGGTGATGCCGCCCCAGTGGCGCAACAAATTGCCTCCGAAGTGGGGTTGGGAAAAGTGATCGCGATCGGCCCTCTTCAGATAGACGATCTGGGTTGGCTCAAAGAGAATGATGGAATCGCAGGCGTCTTTCCAGAGGATAAATACAAAGTTATTAAAGCTCTTCAAGAACAAAAGATCGTCGCAGGAATGACCGGCGATGGCGTTAACGATTCTCCGGCACTTCAAGCTGCAGAAGTGGGAATAGCGGTCAAGGGCGCAACGGACGCAGCCCGAGCAGCAGCGAGTGTGGTGCTGACTGAAAGTGGCTTATCGGGAATCGTAGATCTTGTCGAAAATGGTCGTTCCGGTTATCAAAGAATTTTGACTTGGG
>JAYTZS010000020.1:0-6569 GCA_043741885.1 Bdellovibrio sp.
GCTAGTCGAGCAAGCTTCCATTCGAAAGCCAGCCGTGCCGTTGTCATGGATTATCCTGAGTTTAATTTAATGCTTGCCAAAAAATTACACTCCCTGGGAATTTCAGTGGTGTACTACATTTCTCCGCAAGTTTGGGCTTGGAGAAAAGGCCGAGTCGAAACAATTAAAAAATATTGCAGCCAGGTCTTCGTCCTTTTCCCGTTCGAGGTTCCATTTTACAAAGAAAAAAATGTTGCCTGTGAATTTGTTGGGCATCCGGTCTTGGATGAAATGGATGAAAAGTTCTTTACGCCTGAATACCGAAAAACTCATCGACAGCGCTACGGAATTCGAGAAGATGAATTCGTCATCGGTCTTATGCCGGGCAGTCGGCAAGGAGAACTAAAGCAGCACATAGCTTTGCAACTTGAAGTGGCCCGGCGTCTGTACAAAAATTTTCCCAAGATTCGGATTCTGATGATGTGTGCTCCGACCGTCAGCAAAGAACAATTGCAGGACCTAATGGAAGATGTTCGGTATCCCTTTTTGCTGCTCAAAGAAGAGCCAATGGAAATGATTGATCTCACGGATGCAGTTCTAGTTGCTTCGGGCACCGCCACTTTGATGGTTGGCCTTTTGCAAAAGCCAATGGTGATCATGTACAAAATGAAATGGCTCACCGGAGTATTTGCGAAAATCTTTATTCGGGGCATTCGATTTTTTGGGTTGATTAATTTAATTCTGAATAGAGAGGCTGTTCCCGAACGCTGGCAAAGTGGCGCCAATCCTGATGAGCTGTACCGATTGATGGCACGCTACATTGAGGATCCGGAATACAAAAATAAAGTCATCTCTGAGCTGCAGCTCATTCGTCCTTACTTAGGCGAAAAAGGAGCCACCACTCGAGTGGCTCAGGCACTCGAGGTTTACTTTCAAAAATCAGATTCCGTGAAATCTGAAGAGAGCTTGCAATGAGTTCAAAAACCAAAAAAGTATTATCTTGGATGTATGGTTGGGCTTCGGATGCCAAAAACTTCCTCTATGATTCGGGGTTTGCTGACGCCGTTCAGTTGCCGGTTCGGGTTCTCAGTGTTGGCAATCTTTCAATGGGTGGAACAGGTAAAACCCCGGTTGTCGAGTGGCTGCTTTCGGAAACTTCCAAGCGAAATTTAAAAGTGGCGGTTGTTGCTCGGAATTACAAGGCGCAAAGTTTTGGACCTTGCAAAGTTGATTGTGCCAGAGCCGATGGAGCTCAATTCTATGGTGATGAACCTTTCCAAATCGCCATTAAATATCCACAAGTGTCAGTCTGGACGGGCCCGCAAAAATACCGAACGGCACTGCAAGCCGTCGCTTTTGAAAAGCTAGATCTGTTGATTGTGGACGACGGACTTCAACATCGAACTTTGAAGCGGGATTTTGAATTGGTCTTACTCGACACCTCTGCGCCTCTAAGTGAGAACCGGCTTTTGCCCGTGGGCAGATTTCGCGAAAAATTCTCCAGTCTCAATCGGGCCGATGCAGTCGCGCTGACAAAGGTAAACTTTTCTGACTCCCACCGAGTTCGCGAACTGGCTCAGAAAATCCCAGCGCAGTTACCCCAGGTCCGAGTCCGCTTTGAGCCTGATTTGTTGACTGCAGTAGATTCTGAAAGTCGAATTCTTGCCGTGTCGGGGATCGCGCAGCCAAAGCAATTCGAGCAATCCCTGTCGTCGTTGGGACTCTCGCCAGCGGATCATTTGATATTTGAAGACCACCATCGGTACACCCAATCAGACGCTTTGCTGATCCTGCAAAAGATGAAAAGCTTGGAATGCCAGTCCATCGTCACAACTGAAAAAGACGCGGTGAAATTAAAAGCCTTTTCAGATCTATTGCCATTTTTAAATCCTGTGCAAATTAAAGTTCAGTTTGAATCTGAACTTGAGGGGTTAAATGAATTTTTGGATCTATGCCTTCTCGCTTAGCCTGGCATGTTCGTTGTGGATTCTTCCTAAACGCTGGCGTTTTGCAATGGGATCTTTTCTGGGCTGGGTGTGGTTCGATCTTCTGAAACTTCGCAGACGAACTGTGCTGCGAAATTTGACCATTGCATTTCCTGATTTTTCCCACGAGCGCCGTATGGAAATAGCTCGCAAGTCCATGGCTTATCTTTGCTATAATTTTATTGAATTTAGTTTGATTCCTTTACTGGATAAAAAATGGTTGCAAGAAGAAGTGATCTTTCATGGCTTCGAAAATTACGAAGCCGCTGCTGCCAAAGGCAAAGGTCTTCTTTTGATGAGTTTGCACATGGGAAATGGAGACGTGGGCACAGCAGCTCTTGTGCTCAAAGGGTTGAAAATGAGCCTTATCTCTAAAAAGTTCAAAAACAGATTGCTCAATCAGTTCTGGTTCGGAGTTCGAGAGAAAAAGGGGACTCGGTTTTTAGAGCCGCATGGTCGAAGCACGGCCTTTGATATTTTAAGAATATGCCGTGCACAGCTTCCGGTGATTTTCGTCGTGGACCAGTTTATGGGGCGTCCTTATGGAATCGACAGCACTTTTTTTGGCAAAAAGACGGGGACGGCCTACGGCCTTGCTCTGTTTGCCATGAAGACCCAGGCGCCGGTGGTTCCCATCTACACTTACCGCGATTCCGAGCTCAAAACCCATGTGGTCTTCGAAAATGAAGTCACATTTGAAAAGATTGAAGATAAGGATTTACAAATCAAACTGATGACTCAAAAATACAATGATCGGGTGGAATCCATTGTCAGAAAATTTCCAGAACAGTGGATGTGGGTTCACCGGCGTTGGAAAAAGTGGGAGTAGTGAGAACCAGCTAAATAACCTGGCTGATAACGAGCTAACAGAGGAGCGAAAGACGATGATTAATAAAGTGTGTCTTTCAACAATGAGCGTATCCGCGATCACATTAACTATCTCTTTAGCGATTCTTGCCAATTCGGGATGTTCTTCCCATTCTCTCAAATATGCCAAAGAAGATCAGCTCAAGGAAAACCAAGAGTTTTCTCAACGAGTAAAAATAACCGAGGCTCCCGACACTGCGGCATCGGAAAATGTTCATAAAGAATCAACAATTTCGGCATCTCCGGTGGTTCCTCCTCCACCGGGAATGGAAGCAGTGACAAAAGCAGTGACAAAAGCTTCGGCAAAAAAAAATCAGAAGAAATCAAAAAGTTCGAAGACTTCCCTTCCTACCATGCCGTCTACGGCTGTCCCAGTGGGATCAGAAAAAAGACAGCCTGAGCTCGAAGGCAATGTTGGTTTTCAAGGCCGAAGGCCTTTGGTGGACCCCTTCCGGGTTGGCGAAGTTGTAGTCCACAACGTGAATTATTTGAAAATGACCGCTGGATCTTTGAGATTGGAGACTCGACCTTTTGCCGATGTGAACGGGCGAAAAAATTATCAGTTTCGCACAACGATCAAGACAACCTCGGTGTTCAACTCGTTTTATACAGTTCATGATTTTGTGGACGTCTTAATGGACTTTGAGCAAATGATTCCCAGCGTTTTTACTTTGCATGTGAAAGAGTCCAATCAATTGAAAGAAGCTCAGATGTTTTTTGATCACGAAAAAAACACAGCGACTTATTGGGAAAAGAAAGTCACAGACAAAGACGGCGAAGAAAACAAAAAACAGCAATGGGAAATTGAACCCTTCTCTCAAAATGTGTTTTCCGCTGCTTTTTATATGCGAGTTTTCCAGTGGCAAGTGGGTAAGGAAGTGGCCTTTCGAGTTGCTGACGACAATCAGAATCTCGTATTCAGAGCAAAAGCCTTGCGCAAAGAACGCCTGGTCACCGCTGCCGGTGAATTCGATGCGATTGTGATCCGACCGGAATTCGAACTTCAAGGAAAGTTCAAACCCACCGGCGACAATTACATTTGGCTCAGCGACGATGACCGCAAATTTATTCTGCGAATAGAATCCAAAATCAAAATTGGCAGTCTCATTTCCGAAATTGTTGAGCTCCATCCTGGTCATTAGCCCAGACAAAAGCCGGCCCTAGGCTGGACTTGTTGATTTTCACCTTCTTGCTAAAATGGAAAGATGATCCAACAGGCTTGCCGATATTTCAGTGGTTACAAACCCTGTGCTCATAGCGCTTCTCAAGCAAGCGGTTGCTCCGAATCCTGTTCTAAAAAAGATTTGATTCAAACATCTTTGCTAATCATTCACTTGGGAGCTTTGGGAGCCGTGGTTCGTTCCACCGCTCTGCTAAAGAGTTTGAAAACAAAGTTTCCGAATTCGTTGATAACTTGGATCACTGACCGACCTTGTGATCAGCTGTTAAAAGCTCATCCACTGTTAGACCGAGTTCTCACTTGCGAGAGTTCAGATATTTTGGAGCTTTCAGCTTTGGCTTTCGACTTTGCTTTTGTAATCGACAAATCTCTGAAAGCCAGCGGAGTTCTCAAACAGACATCAGCAAAAAGAGTTTTTGGTTTCACCGCCGATCCGAGATCAGGAAGTATTCGACCGGCGACCGATGCAGCCGAAGAATTATGGGCCCTTGGATTGGACAATCAACAGAAATTTTTTATCAATCAGAAGTCAGAAATACAGCTGACTTTGGAAGCCTTGGAACTGATCCAGGCTGATCAATTCCAGGCGAGCCAGTTTGAATACAATTTACCGCTAAGTGAAACAGAAGAGAAAAGCCGCGAAGGTCGAAGGCAGCAGTGGACCTTGAACCCGCAAAAACCAATTTTAGGTTTGAATACGGGCTGTGGATCCATTCTCGTTCATAAAAAACTCTCAGTTTCCTTTCAAAGGCAAATCCTCGCCGAAGCTCTGGCACAAGGCTGGGAGAATATTGTCTTGCTTGGAGGTCCGGAAGATCGAGAGCGCAACCAGGACATTGGCGCCGGTTTGCCGGTTTTTCAAAGCGCAGTAGATCTAGGCCTCAGAGACGGTCTTGTCAGCGTGGCTGCAACTGATCTTGTTCTCACCGGTGATAGCTTAGGTATGCACATGGCGATCTCCCAGGCGAAATTTGTAGTTGCCTGGTTTGGGCCCAGTTGTGCTCAGGAAATTGAGCTTTACGGTCGTGGAGTGCATTTGAAAAGCCATGCAGCCTGTGCTCCTTGCTGGAAGAGAAGTTGTGACAAGACGGAAATGTGCTATGATCAAGTCCGTTTGCAAGAAGTGATGCAAGCTCTGAACAAGGGACACTCATGGTGGATGCAAAAAAACGAGTCCTCGTCATCCAGACTGCATTTTTAGGCGATCTGCTTCTTTCCGTTCCACTGTTAAAAAATATTCGCTTAGCTCTGCCAAACTGTGAAATCGATCTGATTTGCCGAAAGGGCTTCAGCTCTCTGTTCAAAGACCTCTGTTTGATCGATCGTGGCTATGAAATCCAAAAGAAAAACAAAGCTTCCTATCAGGCGGTCATCCAGCAACTAAAATCTGTCGAATTTGACCTGATTATTTCACCCCATGAATCTTTCACTTCGGCGCGGCTCGTAAGCCATCTGAAGGCAAAAACAAAAATCGGTTTTTCGCGCTGGTGGAATCGATTCTTTTTTAACCAAACAATCCAAAAAGATAAAAGTTTACCTGAAGCGCTTCGGCAGCTATCGCTTTTGCAAAATCAAGTACCTTGGCTGCTGCAAAAATTAAATGAGTTCCACAACATGCAGTTAGAATTTGAATCGAAAGCTAGCTTCAATTCGAAGGCTGAAACTCCGAGGCGCCTGGCTCCTGTACCAGACTGGGCTTCACCTCTGGTTTCATTTCATTCTAAAATTGCAGATTTGAAGCTTCGATTTCAGCTTCCAGAAAATTTTGTCTGTCTGTTTCCCGGAAGTGTCTGGGCGACTAAACAATGGACTATCGAAGGCTTTATCGAACTGGGTCAAAAGTTACAGGCACAAGGAAAAAATATTCTGATCATGGGTGGACCTGGCGAGGAAAAGTTGGCAGCTGAAATTGGAACTCAACTGCCAAAAAGTTGGAATCTTGTAAATCAGACGAATCTTTTGGAAAGTCTGAGCTTGCTCGGAGCCGTCGAATTTGTTGTCACCAACGACAGTGCCGGGCAGCATCTTGCGTCCCTGGTTGGCACTCCAACAGTGTCTGTGTTCGGACCCACTGTTCTCTCTTTTGGATACAGGCCGTGGAATTCAAATTCCATCGTCGTTGAACGAAAGAATTTGCTGTGTCGGCCATGTGGAAAACATGGCCATCAATTGTGTCCATTAGGAACTCATGAGTGCATGAAAAGCATTCGCGCCAATGAAGTTTACAAAGCTGTTCAGTCTTTGTAGTCGTCCACGTGGATCTCATACTTTTTTATTTTTCTGAGCAAAGTATTTTTCGGAATGTTCGCTAAAGCGACAGTCTGATTGATCCGGCCTTTGTTTGCTTTCAGAGCTGAAATGATAAAATCCTTTTCGGCTTTTTCTTTGTACAACTCAAAATCCAAAGCCTGGCCGGCCGTTGCTGCAGGAATTCCAGAAATCGTTGATTTGGCAGCGTTCACCGGAGAGCGAACGGCTTCGGGCAAGCTATCCACTTGGATCCAACTGGAATTCTCGACTATAAAGGCGCGCTCCACAGCGTTTTCCAATTCGCGAAT
>JAYTZS010000021.1:0-2263 GCA_043741885.1 Bdellovibrio sp.
GAGTGTTCGGTCCCTACAATCGACATCCGATGAAAGCTTACCAATTTTATCGAACTCTTGCGGTGGATTGGTACGATTTCCATTATGATCAAGAAGATTCAGATGCTCAAGCGAGCCTGCAATTCGCAGCCGAAATCAGTGAAATTGGCGAGCAAGCCTTGCTCGAGGACGGTGAAAAAGGTCTTCGCAAGATTAAATTTTTTGATCAGCTAGTTTACCAGTTGGACTCGAAAACTCGAACTGAAAATTTTTGTGGGTCGGGAAAATCTTACTTGGTTTTGGATGCGCAAAATCGAGCTTTTACTTGCCCATGGTCAGTGAATCGACCCTCTGAAGCTGTCGGCCAGGATCTCGATCTATCGATTGAAAAACTGCAACCCCTTAAAAGCTCATTGATTTCAACAAACAACTGCAATGACTGCTGGGCACGATTTCTGTGCGGAGGCGGCTGTATGTGGGCTCATGAGAAGGCCACGGGTGACCGTCACACAGTGGATAGGATTTACTGTGAGCGCACAAGAGCCTTGATTTCTGCAGGCATTTCATATTATTACAAGTTACGGAAGGTGTGACATGGAAACCAATAAGAACACTAAAAAGATTCACATCGTTAAAATTCAAGCCCCTGTGATTGTGAGTTCCTCGACAACGACAGTTTGCCGAATTTTAAACTCGCTCTAAAATCTCCTTTTCTGCGAGTTTTCTCAAAGTCTTCTCTAATTCATTTCTGATGCTTCTCTGAGGGGGGAGATTTCTTGGATCTCAAACCCAACCATAAAAAATGGATCGCTGTTTTCCTGCGCACAACTTTTGCGTTGTGCGTGGGTTATTTTGTTTCTCAAGTCTCGATTGATTCTTTCGAATTTTTCTTTTTTGATTTGCAGACGAAGTTTCGACCTGCTCCAAAGGACACTCATTCCATCAGCCTGGTGAATATCACTCAGAAGACAGTTGAGAAGTTCAAAGGCCCTCCCAACTTTCAACTTCAAGCTCAAGCTCTCGATAAGATTTTATCTTTTCATCCGAAAGCAGTTATTTACCTATCCAACCTTGTGAACTGGAAAGGTGATTTTTCCCAAAAAACTCAATTCGCTCAAGCTGCGGCCCGGTTTGATCAGGTCTACTTCCCTACTGACGAATTGGAAATGAAAGGCGAATCTGGCAAGTCCGCATTTCCACCACCGTTGGATCATCTGAAAGTAGAACCGGGCCCAAAAACAGCGGATACCACTCGATTTGCCAAAGACGGAGTCACTCGTCGGCTCTTGGTCACTTTTCAAAACAAAGAGTTGCTGCATCCAAAGATTGCCGGCTTGTTCAATGCAAAAGTATTGGAGTTCCAGAAGGTGCGTGGAGCTTTTTCAGTTTATGATTCGCTCCAAGCTCTGATTGATTATCGCCCCTTAGGTTCTTATCCCACTCTGACATTTGATCAGGTGCTCACTGAAACCCAGGACACTCGATTTTTCCAAGATCGGATCGTGATCATTGGAGACGACACCGGGATGGATAAGCGAGATTATGTTTACTCTCCCCTGGCTCGAGATGCCGATATTCTGACTGCGGCTGAACTGCATGCAAATATGTTTGAAACTTTAATTCGCAATTCGGCTCCGATCAAAGCCCCCGATTGGATCAATCTAATTTTCACCTTGCTCATTTCAATTTTGACCGTTCATGTGGTTTTGACATTGAAGCCGCTCAAAGGAATTGTGATCCTTCTTGGAACTGCTGCAGGATTTGCGGTGTTTGCCTATTTCGCATTTTGGCCGTTTGGGATTTGGATCGATGTGGCGCATCCCTTTTTGGCGATCTTTCTGTCCTATTACTTTTTTATTCCCTACCGTTTGATCATGGAAAATCGTCGCTCTTGGGAATACTTTCAAAAGCACAAATTGCTCTCCGAAGTCGAAACTTTAAAAACCAATTTCATCGGAATGATGTCGCATGATTTAAAGACTCCTTTGGCGCGGATTCAAGGCATGACTGAAGTGATCTCGGGTGACCCGGCACCCTTGTCTAATGCTCAGAGAGAGGCTCTAGATCGAATCAAGCAATCGGCTGAGGACTTGCTCAAGTTTATCAGCACTATTTTAAATTATGCCAAGATTGAGAGTCAGGGTATCGAACTCCATCTTCAGGCGAAAGATGTGAACCAACTCCTGAAAGACGTGGTTCGAAAACATGACTTTCACGCTAAACTCAAACATATCCAGCTTCTCATGGAGCTTGAGCCTTTGTTTAGCATACAGATGGATCCTGA
>JAYTZS010000022.1:0-2262 GCA_043741885.1 Bdellovibrio sp.
GCTCGAGTGGATATGAAAAAACTCGGTCGCCTTTTGCAATTTTCCTTGGGAACGATTGGCTCCGTAAATCAAATTCGGACTTAGTGTTTTACTTTCAATCAAACCTTTAATGATAGCTTGAGACATATTTCCAAGGCCAATAAATCCGACTTTATAATGAACTTCCAAGTGGAACTCCGATTTTAGCGAGACCGTTTTTTTTGAATCTTTTTGGGAATCGAAATCAAGCGGCTGAATGCGAGAGATCAAAGAGGTGAGCATACGCTATTGTGGGTTCGTTGTTTTTGATTTGCAACCGAATTTAAATAGGCCTTTCTCCAAATAGAACGGATCCCAAGCGAACGAGAGTCGCTCCCTCTTCGGCAGCAACCAGATAATCGGTGCTTGTCCCCATTGAAAGTTCGGATAAGAAAGAGAAATGGGAGGAATAATCTTTTCGCAGATCATAAAGTCTTTTGAAAAAAGCTCTTGTCTGTTCCGGTTGATCAAACAGAGGGGGCATTGTCATCAAACCGGCGATCTGGATAAATTTAAATGTTTTCAGAACTTCCACATTTTCGGCCAATTGGACTTCTGAAAAGCCACCTTTTGTCGATTCGCCGGAAAGATTTACTTGCAGTAGAATTTTTTGTACTAATGATTTTTCCTGAGCTTTTCGGTCTATCACCGCGGCCAATTCAAGAGAATCAACGGAATGAATCAAATCAAATCGGCCGACTACAAATTTCATTTTATTTTTCTGCAATCGTCCAACCATATGCCATCGAATATCTAAGTCCTTCAATGCTTCTTGCTTTTCCAAAGCTTCCTGTACATAGTTTTCGGCGAAAACAGTTTGGCCCTGCTGATGAAGGGCGCGAATTTTTTCAATCGGCTGCAGCTTAGAAACTGCAACGATCTGTATTTTTGAAGAAAGTTGCTGGCGGATGAGATGCAGAGAAAGGGGAGAATCACTCATTCGCAAATTGAACCCAATCTTTGCTCGGCTGGCAAATGTTTAGCTACAACTTAGACACAATTTAGTTACCATAAACTTTGCGGCAATATTTGGCCTGAACTGCCAACGCTGGTCTGGTGAATTCGAATTTCGGCAGAGAACTTCCAGTCACCTGTAGATCCGAAAATTGCAGGGAATGATAATAAGGAATATGAAATTCGACAAAGTTACTTGAGACCAAAGGTCGAATAGCGATTATTTTTTCGATGATAAGTTTTTGGGCACGGCAAATTGTTCAGTAGTGCGGGGAAAACGTCATTCACACGCTCTTTGTCCTCGAAATAACTGCGAGAAGAATTCAACATAAAATGTGCCGGACGCCACCGTAATAATCGGCATAGCTCAAACGCTTTTCTCGAATTTCCACTCCATCCTCCCGGTGCCAGTCATAATCCAGGAACCAAACCTGAGCATGAGCTAATTTTTCAACCTCAATTGGAACAAAAGTAGAAGATCCGATGACCGCAGCAAGCCTAGGCGGCCCCTCTGCAAGAGACTGAACACTCACGCCCCAAGCAAAATTTTGCAGGAGCAAAAAAATCATGCAGGTCAAGAAACAAGAGAGGCGCCCATGAAGTGTGGTAATTTTAAAACGCTTTTTTTTCCATCCCAGTCGACTGAGCAAAGCTCAGAACTGAGCGGCTTGAGCGTAGATTGCTTGTGACACGACTAAGATTTCGACAGTGCCCGCAAATGTCATCGAGCTTCGCCCTCTTTCTTCTTTTCGTGGGTCAGTCAGATTGCTGATTGAAAATACAAAAAACCGACTTGTGTACAACATGTTGCTTGTAAAAAGGGCTGCCGTTCACATACTTACCAAACTGCGGTAACCCATACCACACTAAAGACTTGGGCTTGTACCCAAGTATAGGTAAAGTCGCGCCATTGAACCCAATATTGCACTGACTAGGATCGCGACTTATGAAAACCTGTCTAGCTTCGTCGATCCAGAAGCGCGTCTACACAAGATACCCACTCTAATTAAAAAGGTTTCTTGTTTGCTGACCAGATTTATTTTGTGGATTAAATATTTTGCTTATCCGATAGGCCCTCGCTGACAGATTTCAATCAGACGTTTCCTTTCTAATCTTTTTCCTCCTCTTCGGCCGAACCAAGATGCCCAAAGATTCCAATTGGTTGAGCACCAAGTACGAAAGAACATTTTTGAAGTCTCTGCCCCAATTGAGAATTCTGGTGAAGGGCCGAAGAGCGAACACTTTGCCTGTGAAGTTTTTGTGTTTTCGTATTTTGATCGCAAGAGCAGA
>JAYTZS010000023.1:0-17205 GCA_043741885.1 Bdellovibrio sp.
AGCAAATGAGACTATGACCTTCGTCCAATTTGCCGAAATATCCTTCGAACACTCCGTGCTGGATTGCTCTTGTTATCGCTATAATGAAACTTGAAACACGGGGGATTTTCTATGAAAATTATCAATTTAGTTTTGTTGAGCTTGAGTTTGATTCTACTTTCTACAGCGGCTCAAGCTCGGGTTCGTGCTAGCAGCGCAGGGACCGGGATCACTGGAGACGGATCGATCGGCATTGGATTGATTTTTGTTTCTCCGGGCCAAGATGATCTCAACAGTGTGATAGACGCTAACAATACCAGTCAGGCTAGATCTACTGACAAGTTAGGGACCGGTTATGAATTGGATTTGGATTATCAAACCCGGTTCACCGGCTCTATTTACGCACTTCAGTTTCGTCCTTCCTATTTTACTCAAAGCTCCAGCGGAAGTGGCTACGATGTAAAATTGAATGGGTACACTTTTTTTCCGATGTTGAGAATCTATGCTTTGGAAAATGCCTTTATTCATTTTTTCTTTCAAACTGGGATTGGCTACGGAAAACTCAATGGTTCAATGAATGGCCCGCTTGGTAGCATCAGTTGGTCCGGCGAATCTTTTGGCTTGATGGGGGGAATAGGCGCAGAGTTTATGATGACTTCGGATCAAGCAATTGTTGTCGAAGGAAATCTGCGCTACATGCCAATTCCAAGAAACATTGCTTCCTCTGTGAGTGGAACACCGACAAACTTTTCTCGCTCTTCGAGCGGCTATGAGCTCGAGACAAATTTCCATGATGTTCAAACTTCGATGTCCGGATTTCAAGGTTTGATCGGCTACCAGTTGATGTTCTAACTCTTTCAAATGCCTGAGAGATCTTTCCAAGTGGTGCCCTCTTCCGTCAGGCAAAGGGCCTGAGCCGGCTCAAACCAACTTCCTAAATTGATTGATTTTCTTATTCCGCTAGGTGTTTCAAACTCATACTCGTCTCGGACATGCATATGTCCCGTAATTATAAGATCGAATTGATTTTCCAATGAAACTTTTCTAGCATAAAGCCGAATCATTTCTCTCAGTGCTTCTAAGTTATCACGTCGTCGCACTGAGCTTTTTTTTCTACTGATTTTGGCACTGAAAGTCCCCACATCATCGAGCCACTTTCCCGGAAGTAAATAAGCGATTTTCTCCAATGTGGGCCGACGAATAAATTCACGGTATTTTAAATAAGTTGCATCGTTTGGATTGATAAAATCGCCGTGTTCCAGTCGAACATTGAGAGATCCCAATTGATAGATTTGGGCTTCTACAAAAACTGGAATCCCCAACTTTTTTTGCCAGAAGCCTTTCAGGTGGACATCATGATTGCCCTCAAAGTAGACGACCTCAACTTTTTTGTGCTTCAGTTCTACGAGGAGATCGATTAGCTCTTGAAATTTGTTTTGAAAGACTTTTGAATCTCCTACCCAAAGATCAAAAATATCTCCTAGCAAAAACAAATGAGTGGTTTCCGAATCGCGCAGTAAAAAACGCAAAAAACGCAACAGCAAGATACTGTTGCGTTCGTTGATATTTCTCAAATGGATATCGGAAATAAACCAAGCTTTCATTTAATTCTGACTGATTTCGCCTTGTCGTTTGCGAATAAAAGCTGGGACTTCCAAGTTTTGGTTCGAAAATGGTGAGCTCAGAACTTCTCTCGCCATTCGACGAGCTTCTTCCAAAGACCGTTCTGCTGGGTCCACGTTCATCGATAACTGCTCAGGTGGAGATTGGTGGCGGTATTTCAATTCTTGAGTTTCTTTGAATGCTTTTGCCTTAGCGATCAGCATGTCTCTAGCTGTCACCGCCGCATCCATTCCGGGTGCTTGCGGTAAAACTGGAGAAAGAATTTCTGGAACTTCTACTGGAGCAGAAACTGGAATTTGGTTGTTGGATCCGAGCCAACTTGGCATCGCAGTTTCTGGCGGCGCCAATGGCGCTTGGGGAATAGCTTGATAAGCAGGGGTTGTCGGCTGAGCTGCTGCCTGAAAAAAAGGCGTTAAAGGAGGCGATTGCTGAGCCTGTTGAGGTTGCTGTTGATACTGTTGCTCATAAGTTTGCATCTGAGGTTGAGCAGGCTGTGGCTGCTGAAATTGCGGTTCGTAAGAGTGCAAAGGAACATGCTGTTGCTGAATCGAATTTTGCTGTTGCTGCTGATAAGTCTGATGATGAGCTGGATGTTGCTGCGGTGGCTGATAGGCCTGTTGATAAGTCGGTTGATAATTGTACTGCTGTTGTTGTGACGGCTGATGTTGAGATTGGTTATGATAAGACGGAGCTGGAGGCATTTCCATTTTTGTCATGGAAGGCGAGGGGGCCGTATTCAAGAAATCCTGCATACGAGCCATTGTGTCGACACTTTGGATTTTATAATCAGGATCTTGGAAACCTGTCGCGATGACCGTCACTCGAACTTCATCAACCATATCTTGATCAATCACCGCTCCAAAGATAATTTCTGCGTCTTCGTGAGCTGCTTCTGTGATCAGAGTGGAGGCTTCATTAACTTCATACAAACTGAGATCAGGGCCACCAGTCACATTGATAATGATTCCAGTCGCTCCGTCAATTTTGATATTTTCCAAAAGTGGCGAGGAAATGGCGGCTGTTGCAGCTTCGACGGCTCGATTCTCGCCTTTGGCGTGTCCAGTTCCCATCAGAGCTAGACCCTTGGCTTGCATCACTGTTCGAATGTCGGCGAAATCCAAGTTGATCAATCCACGGATATTAATCAGATCTGAAATTCCTTTCACAGCTTGCAAAAGAACTTCGTCTGCTTTTTTAAAAGTCTCAGTCAAAGGAGTTTTATCTCCAGAAATTGCGAGCAACTTCTGATTTGGAATGACGATCAAAGTATCAACATTCTCTTTCAATTCTTGCAAACCACCTTCGGCATGCTTTTGTCGGCGCTTGCCTTCAAAAACAAAAGGACGAGTGACGACTCCAATTGTTAGAGCCCCCAATTCCCGAGCAATTTTTGCGACGACCGGTGCTCCACCAGTTCCAGTTCCACCGCCCATACCGGCTGTGACGAAAACCATATCGGATCCTTGAAGGCTTTCGACGATTTCATTGTAGGATTCGATGGCAGCTCGTCGGCCCACATCTGGATTGGCCCCAGCTCCAAGACCTTTCGTCAAATCGAGGCCCAGTTGAATTTTACCAGTAGCCTTATTTGCGTTGAGAGCTTGAATGTCTGTGTTGGCAACGATGAAGTCCACTCCATCTAATTCCGAGTTGATCATTGTTGAAACAGCATTGCTTCCGCCACCACCAACTCCGACAACTTTTATATTGGCACCAATACTGATATTTTCTTCCAGTTCAAACATAGGCCCTCCTAGCAACTGAACAACTGTTGTTCGAGATTAAAATAAACTTTCAATAAAACTTTTCACTTTGTGCCCAAAGGAATTGATACTTTCTGAAATCGCATCTTCCCCCTTCATCGAATTGGCACGAGTGAATTTCTTCTTAGATAAACCGAATAATAAAAGTCCCACGGAAGTGGCGAAAGCTCCAGACTTTACAACCTCTGTCAGACCACCAATTTTATCATTGGAGCCAATCGGCAGTCCTCGACGAACAGGCACATCAAACACAAATTCGCCCATTTCAATCAAGCCATCTAGCTGACTCGCACCGCCGGTCAGTACAACTCCGGATCCAATCAATGGCAAGAGACCACTCATTTTTAAATCATGAGCTATCAATTGCAAAGTCTCTTCGGCTCGAGGCTCAATGACTTCTGCTAAATCTCTTTGTAGAACTGTACGAGCTTTTCTGCCGCCGACGCCTTCAACTTCAATCGTCTCTTCGTCGCCGACAAGAGCTGCCATGGCACAACCAAATTTTTTCTTTAATTCTTCAGCAGCAATTTGCGGAGTCCGCAAACCAATCGCCACATCATGAGTGAAATGTTGACCACCAATTGGAATGACTGAGGTGTGAGCCACGCTTCCATTGACGAAATATATTGCATTGCAAGAACCGGCTCCCATGTCGACAACACAGACTCCGAGTGCTTTTTCGTCTTCTGACAAAACGGACATTGCCGATGCCAAAGGATCGAGCACAAAGCCCAAAACTTTCAGTCCTGCTTTTTCGATGCATTTAACATTGTTAGCGACTGCGGTTTGGCTGCTCGTCACAATGTGGACACTGGCTTCGAGGCGAATGCCAGACATCCCGATGGGATCTAAAATTCCATCTTGTCCATCGACTTTGTATTCGCGTGGTAGAACATGCAGAACGCTTCGATCTGTGGGGACTGCAACAGCTTTTGCTGCTTCAATCACTCGCTCCACATCCTGGGCAGTGACTTCTTTATTTTTAATTGCAACCATGCCTTTGGAATCGAAAGACTTGATATGTGAGCCGGAAACTCCGACCCAGACTTCATCGATTTTGTAGCCCGACATGAGCTCAGCTTCTTCTCGAGCCCGGCGGATCGAGTCGGTAGTAGCCTCGATATTGACCACCACTCCCTGTCGGATGCCAGTGTTTGGCGCCTGACCGAGGCCGACAATTTCCAATTTTGGAGAGTCGAGGTTGTCTGAGTTGACCGTGGCAATCACCAGGCTGACTTTGGACGAACCAATGTCCAGGCCCGCAATAACAAAGGGTCGCACATTCTTTTGTGGAAGCTTTGTATTCATTTATAGCTCGTCCGTAAGTTCTTTAACAAATGTCCATCCAAGACATTTGTCCCTCAGACTTAAGCTTAGGGATCCTTACGCAGCCTGACAAGAACTTTTTTGGATAGATTTGCATCGATGACGCGAGCATCTAACTGACGACTTTCGATGTACTCAAGCACCTGAGAAATTCTTGCAGCCTTCAACGGGATCGCTCCCTCACCAATTTTTACTTTGATTCCACTTTCATTCAAAGTGGCCCAAAATCCTTCCTTGGGATCAAAGCGAAGCTCCGAAATATTTCCCCTGCTAAACATTCCTTTATTTGGAATGTCATTGATTGTTTGCACAGCTTTCAATCTCATGGCCAGACTTCTTTCAAAAAGCTCTCCACCGAGCAAAGTCACATCAGGGGCTTGCCGATTGGAAACCGGCTCAAGAAAAGTCCCATCCTCAACAATTGGAATCATCTGACCCGACTGAGCTACAAACAACAGCTTGACTGTTTTCGGAGTGATTCGAACACTGAGCCGAGTTGGCCAGGATCTAGAGATGTAGTGAGTCTCCACCCAAGCAAGCTGGAGAATCTGTGCTGTCATCTGATTTAGATCTAAATCCCACAAAGAAAGTCCACGGTACTTTTCCAGTTTCTGATCCAGTTCCTTTACCAGAGGCTGCAGGAACTGTGGATCTCGGCGCCCTTGATCAATTGTAATTTCGATGTGATCCAAATTAAAAAATCCACTTTTATTCATTGAGTACAAAGTCGCAATAACAGCGGCCGGAATCACAATTAAAGCTAAGAAAAGCTTAAAAACTATTTTTTTCATAATCAGACTTCAGTTTACGAGAAACCAGAGGAATTGGAAATCCCTCACTTGGTGTCCGCTGGACAAAGGCAGAGCTTTGGCCAAAAAAAACCCAGTGCGAACACTGGGTTTTTGAAATCGGGTTTGGCTAAGCAGAATTACTGGTTCGAAGATCCAGAAGAATTTGTGTCAGGTTGAATCACAATATCAACTCGGCGATTTTGAGCTCGACCTTCTTTGGTCTTGTTGGTTGTCAAAGGTCGCTCATATCCATAGCCCTTTGCCTCAATGCTTTCGGAAGCGGCTGGATCTTTGATAAACTGCGCAACAGATTCAGCTCGTGCTTGTGAAAGCTTTTTGTTGGCGTCGGCTTTGCCACTGGAATCGGTGTGACCTTCGACTGTCACTTTGCTCGCATTCATATCTTTGATCACTTCTTTAACTCGGTTTAAGGCCGAATATGAATTTGCCGGAAGCTCTGTGCGGCCTGAAGGAAACTGGACACTCTTCATGCGCAAAATGAGGTTGTCACCTTGGCGGTAAACTTCAGCTTCTTCGGGAGAAAATTTCTTCTGAGCATCTGCATAGACTTTTTCAAATCGAGTCTTTGCATCCAGAGCCGAAGTTGCGTTCGCAGCTTTTCTCTCAGCTTCGCTCAACTGAGCTTGATTGCTAGCTTGCATCTGGGCTGCTTGGCTTTGCATGTTCTGCTGTTGGTTTTGGTTTTGCTCTTTTAACATTTGAGCCTGCTGCTCAGCTGTCATTTTCTGTTGATTCAATGAATTGATGTTTTGCTCTTTGTTGAAAAGGTCAAGGGCAACGTTTTCTTTGCCTTGTAAATTTTCATGTTTTGCAATTTGAGTGACTTTGAGAGCTTTCATCGCAGCTTTCATCGCCTCGTCTGATGTTGAAGTGATCAACTGATCATTGTGACGATCTGTTTCAATTGTCATTTCAGCCGCTTTGTATTTCTGCTGAGCAGCTTCATAAGTTTGCGGAGCGTATTTTACCGCTCCGTTTTTCTTGGCACCCTCAAGATTGGCTCTCACATCGCCCAATCGATTTGCCTTCACCGCATCTAATTCGATATTGAGATATTCCTTTTGCAGCTCCACTTTCTTGGTCGCAGCGACATCCGGTGTTTTAGTTTCGAAATCTTCAGTGACTCCCATGAGTATGCGGTCTGTTTTTTTCAGCTCATCTCGCTGGTGCATGGCAGCTCCAGCTAATAAGGCGTTTTCCCGAGCGTTCACAACATCACTCAGTGATTTGCTTGAAGTTTCAGCCACAGTCTTCGCTTTTTCATAAAATCCACGAGCAGTACCTAATTCAGCTAAAACCTTTTCGTTCGCTGCACCTTTATCTTTCAGGTCTCGAGCTTTCATCCAATGCTCATTTGCTTCGGCATAGCTCTTCGGGGCAAACACAGCAATTTGATTGCCTTCGCTTTTTTCCATATCTGCTTTCAGATTGCGTATTTCATCTGTCGGATTCGCAGTGGCCGAGTATTCAAACTTTTTAACATTCGTAGAACAAGCTAAAAAGAATACAGAAATACCAAGCAGTACTAAAATTTTAAAAAACCAATTCGTTGTGTGGTTAAGCTTCTTCATATTTAAGACCTCCAGATGCTGAGCTAACTACTTAGTCTGGGGGTTGTCTACCTTCTATGAGTCCTGTCATAGTGTCCTGTAATAAATTTTCGCTGAGCGAATGCTAACTGAGGGTCAATCTGACTCAAAATTGTATGGGCTCGAAGAAAAGATCGCGTTTTGGAACCAGTAAAAAATATTTGATTGTTTAAAAATACGCTATTTAAAGTCGCACTTTCTTCTTTTTGTGGGTCAGTCACATTGCTGAATGAAAATACAAAAAACCAACTTGTATGCAATATGCTCCTTGTAAACCGGCGGCCGCTCACAAACTTACCAAAATGTGGTAACCCATACAAAACTAAAGACTTGGGCTTGTACCCAAGCACAAGTAAAGTCGCGCCACTGAACTCAATATCACACTGACCGAAATCGCGACTTATGAAGACCAGTCTGGCCCCGATTGAAAAGCGGATCCACACAAAATACCCACTCAAATTAAAAAGATCCCATGCTTGGTGATCGATTTCATTCTGACGTTTTCTTTCTAATCTTTTTCGTCTTCTTCGGCCGGACCAACAGGCCGAAAGATTCCAGTTGGTTGGCGATCAGGTAGTCAAGAACAATCTTGAAGTCTCTGCCCCAAGTGACAATTCTGGTGAAGGGGCGAAGGATGAACACTTTGCCTGTGAGGTTTGTGTGTTTTCGAATTCTGAGAGCGAGAATGGACGTCAGTACGCGGATGAAGGCATTGTAATCCTTGCGGTCTTTGATCTTTATCACAAAGTGAATGTGAGACCAGTTCAATGACATGCTGTAGATACGCACGTGAAATCTCTCAGCTGTGTTTAGAATTAGTTGTTCTAATCGGCGATTTCCTGGGCTGAACACACCTTTCAGATCAGACTTTAAGACCAAATGAATCGCATGTTTGGTTGAAAGCGCTCGACGCCCTTTCCTTTTGCCTTCAAGCAAAGAGCCACCGTGCTCTTTTTTTGATTTATTTGATGCCATAAAATCAGACTCCTGCCTGAAATTCTTCTTTCGAGTTCCAGTTGAGTATTCATATCACAGGTATTTCGCTGAAGTTTTTGCAGAACTCCCATGTGAGCGTGAAATCGCAATTATACGCGCCCCAAACCCTTCGCCCTCAAATAATCTCGAGGCGGGTAAAGTAAATTTTTAAAAATAAAAAGATCTTTTCTCCTGAGTAAAGCTAGAGAGCCAAAAAACCCGTCAACAAAAATCAGCAGTTACAACCCAAAAATATAAGTAATGAAGTGGGCTGGGACATGAGTAGCACATTACAAACAATCATGCCATGCCGTGGTTTTGACCTGGAGAATGACTGAACTAATGAATGAAAAAGTTAAATTTATTGCTGCTTATCTCGAAGAGAATGTTGACCTCTGCAGGATCTGCAATACCAGGAGAAACGTTGGCTACAAGTGACCCTCTTTCTTGAAAAAACGGGTCCAGTTTTATTTCAGATTAACCGACACAAAGTCAGTCCCGGAAAATTTATAGTAAGGAATTGTCACTTCTCAATAAAATCCAGTTACCCACATTTTACCCTCTCTCTATAGAAAGATTCTATTTAAAGTCGCATTTTACTCTGCAATAAATTTTTGATTTAGTGCTTCAGTCCAAATAAGCAACCGGATTTAGAATTGATCAGAAACCAAGTTTAATAACTTCAGTTCGAAGAGAGACTTGCTTTTCTAGCAAAACAATTTTTTGGATATGATCAATGACTTCAACAAAATCAGAGGCTTTTGCATTTCCGATATTGACGATAAAATTGGCGTGTTTCTGAGAGACTTGCGCTCCCCCAAAAGTGAATCCTTTCAAACCACAGGCATCAATCAGCTGGGCGGCCTTGTGTCCCTGGGGATTGACGAAAACAGATCCACAGCTTGGTAAGTCTAATGGCTGTTTGCTCAGCCGAGTCTTGTTTGCAATTTTGACCTGGTTGAGAATATCGGACTGAATTTGAATCCTCCAGCGAAAGCCCACCTCAACAATGATTCCAGGTTCCCAGCCGGCCGAGTGGCGATAGCTCCAATTCAAAGAATCTTTATGGAATCGCACCACGGTTCCATTTGCTTTGAGGACAGCGACAAAATCGACAATCTCTTCAAACTCTCGAGGCTGGAATTTTTCCGCTACCCCCGCATTCATCACAACGCCTCCCCCGACGTCTCCTGGCAAGCCCGCAAGAAATAAAGCCGGAGCCAGTTTGTATTTGAGAAAGATTCGGAGGAGTTCAGATTTCGCAGTTCCGGCGTGCGCTTGAATGCAAAGAAATCCGTTTTTTTCTTCGACTTGAGTGCCGGTGAATTTCTTCAGGCACAGAACGAGGCCTTTGATTCCTTGGTCCGATACAAGCACGTTGCTACCGCCGCCAAGAACACTGACTGGCATTTTTTGCTCTTCGGCCCACGCCACTGCAGCTTTCAGCTCGTCTAAATTTTGAGGGAGGAAAAAATATTCTGCCGGCCCCCCTACTTGCCATGAAGTAAAAGAAGCGAGCAGAATGTTCTGCCGAATATTAAGCACTGAGCTTGCCTAAAATTTCCATTCCGACTTTCCAGCCGTCGCCGGCACCCAAAGTAATAAAAATATCGCCCGCTTTGAGCTCAGCCAAAATGACATCTGCAAATGAACTGTTTTTAGAAAGATAATGACAAGATTTATGTTTTATCTCGGCAACTAGTTTCTCGGAAGTGATTCCGGCAATCGGTGCTTCTCCGGCCGGGTAGATATCTGTGATAAAAAGCTCATCACAAAGTGCAAAGCAATTGGTAAATTCATGCCAGCAACTCTCTGTTCTGGAATATCGGTGAGGTTGAAACATCACTACCAGTCGCCTGTCGGGAAACTTTTCGCGAAACCCCTGCAATGTGGCGCGTACTTCTGTCGGATGGTGTCCATAGTCATCGTAGACACGGATATTCTTCTTTTCTGCTTTGAAATGAAACCGTCGATCGACTCCTTCAAAATTAGACAGGCCCTGCCGGCAAATTTCAAAACTGAAACCAGCTTTCAATCCAACAGCCAATGCAGCCAAAGCATTTAATGCATTGTGCTGACCAGGAACTTTGACTTCGCAGTCTCCCAACTTCTTACGGCCGGTGACGGAATTCTCAAAAATTTCGTACTTGCCGTTTTTTCCTTTGATAACCAGATCATTCTTCTCATCAAAGCCGTAAAATAAAATCCGTTTTGGGAAATGCGAAAAGAGTTCACGAATTTTAGGATCGTCTCCACAGGCAATGCAGATTCCATAGAAAGGAATTTTTTGAGCAAAGCTCACAAAAGAGTTTTGCAGATTTTCAAACGACTTAAAGTAATCCAAGTGATCTGAGTCGATGTTGGTAATCACTGCGATTTCAGGCGATAACTTTTGAAAGCTTCCATCACTCTCGTCAGCCTCGGCAATCAGCCACTCGCCATTGCCCAAAAGAGCTGTCGATTTGATCTGATCGAACTTGCCACCAATAACAATAGTCGGCTCCACTTTCGCGGCTAAAAAAATAGAAGCTGTCATGGAAGTCGTTGTCGTCTTTCCATGTGTTCCGCCGACAGCAACACCTCGCTTTAAGCGCATGATTTCGGCCAAGGCTTCAGCTCGAGCAATCAATGGAATCTGTTTTGCTCGTGCTGATTGGATTTCAGGATTACTTGATTGAACCGCGCTAGAGAAAACCACGACGTCAGCATCACCAACATGATCGGCCATGTGACCGCGAAAGACTGGGATTCCCATTTCGCGCAGTCTTTCGGTGTTGGCATTTTCAGAAAGATCGCTACCGCTGACTTTCGCACCCATGTTGTGCAAGAGCTCAGCCAGCCCGCACATACCGATCCCACCGATTCCGACAAAATGAAATTTTGATTTTTGAAGGCGCATTTTATTTCCTCAGGTGAGTTTCGACGAAGCTAAGTGAAGCGCAGATCTTATGTTTCGAGTATAGCTTTGGCAATTGCTTCTGCAGCTTGGGGTCGATGAAATTTTCGGATATTGACTTTGAATTCCGTTCGAAGGGGCGTGTTGTTCTTAAGACTTTCAATTTCTGCAGCCAGCCTCTCGGGGGTTAAATCTTTTTGTAAAATCATCTGGGCTGCTTTTGCGTCTACTAAAAGCTGAGCATTGTGCACCTGGTGACCATCTGCCGCTGGTAAGGGAATGATCAGGGCCGGAAGCCCGAAAGCTGCAAGCTCGCTCAAGGTTCCTGCGCCTCCGCGGCAAACGACAAGATCTGCCCAGCGGTAAAAATCTGGCATGTTGTAAATGAATTCATGAGTTTCGGCCGATTCTTGAGCAGAACTTGGCAGTGCTTGGTAGAGCTTTACAAAATCGAGGTAATCGGTGGCACCAGTTTGGTGCACAACCTTGAGGTTTTTTGTCCACGCCCCTTGGCTTTTAACCGCTTCAAACAAAGCCCGGCCGATCATGCGTGATCCCTGGCTGCCTCCACAATGCAAAACATGAAATTTGTCATCGACCGGCTGCGAGGATGGAATCTGAGAGGGAGCTTCCATTTCTGCTCTCACCGGAAGTCCCAAAACAGAAATTTGGTCACTCTGAAGTAGCTTTTTTGATTCTTCGAACACCAAAAAACATCGATCGACAAACCGAGACAGCCATCGGTTAGCCAATCCCGGATGAACATTCGCTTCCCAGATCGCCGTCTTTCGCCGCATGACAGCCGCCGCTAAAACAAAGGGCCCCGAAGCATATCCACCTACACCGAGCACAAATTGAGGTTGGTATTTTGCGATAAGATAAAGAGATTGAACAAAACCCCATGGTAATCTGACGAGAGTTTTCAATTTTCCAATCGGATTGCCTGAAAAGTTGAGCTGTCCACCAGCGATCAAATGCAATGGAAAATTTTCTCTTGGCACAATTTTTTTCTCTAAGCCTTGAGCCGTCCCGACAAAATGGACTTCAACTTCTGATTCTTTTTGCATGAGGGCCCGGGCAATGGCGATGGCCGGATAGATATGTCCACCTGTCCCGCCACCTGCAATCATGATTATTTTTTTCATTGGTTTCAATCTAAGCTTCAGCGAGTGCGAAGAAAAGGATTTTGCGGCTCCGCTGCTAAATTCTTTTCAATGTTGAGCAAAAGTCCGAACATAAAACACAAAGTGACCAGTGAGCTTCCACCATAACTGAGAAATGGCAAAGTCAGACCTTTGGTTGGAAGAAGCCCCATAACAACTCCAGCATTGATAAAGACACTGAGGGCGAAGGTCATAGAGATTCCTAAAGCCATTGCTTTTCGAAACGAACTTTCACACTGGGAAGCGATCTGAAAACCACGTAAAATAATAAAACCGTACAATGACAGGACACAAAGAAAGCCGACAAATCCCATCTCTTCGCCCAGGACTGCTAAGGTAAAATCCGTGTGAGCTTCCGGTAAAAAAAACAGTTTTCCTTGGCCTTGACCCAAACCTGAGCCAGTGATTCCGCCGGAATGAAAACTGAGCATTGATTGAATCGCTTGAAAGCCTGTTTGCTCTGGATCAGCCCATGGATCTAAAAAGGAAAGAACTCGAGCTCTTCGATAGGGCACTCGCATGACCAGCAAATAAAAAGCTGGCAGGATCAGGGCAAAAGAAGTCAAAATGTAGCGCCACTTCAAGCCGAAAGCGAAAAGCAGTCCAACTCCCACACAGATGATAATAGCGAAGCTTCCGAAGTCAGGCTGCTTTAGCAGTAAAACCAAAGGCAAACACAATAGCAATCCAAGCCCCCACCACTTGAATTTACCAAGCAGGTTGTCTTTGCGGCTGATCAAGCTAGCAAATAAAACAGTGAATGAAAATTTAAGCACTTCAGAAGGTTCAAACCTCAGCCCCATAGGAAATTTCAACCAGCGGGCGGCGCCGCCAACTCGGACACCTACTCCTGGAACAAAAGTCGCAGCAACTCCAAGACCTGCCACTAACCAGAGGGCCCAGCCCCATTTTTCAACCCAGCGAATGGGCAATTGCACAGCGGCGAGCAGAGCCGCAAAGGCTGCAACAGAAAACAAAGCTTGGCGAAAAAAGAAGTAATGGCCATCGCCAAAAGATTCAGTGGCAAAGATGTAACTGGATGAATAGACCTGAACAAGCCCGCCTCCCAATAAGGTGAGGATCGCTAAGAGCAAAGGGCTTGCGAAGTTTTTAGACATGAGAATTACTCGATTTCGTCTTTTGAGTCTTTAGCTGAATCTTTTGTTGGCTCTTTTGCAGTGTCTTTGTTTATAGCGTCTTTGATTTTTGATTCCTTCTTGATAGGACGCTCCCAATTTGCTGGAGCACTTTTGGCGCCGACAATCGAGCAGCAGTAAAGCACTCCCTGATTTTCCGAAGGCGTTCGATACTGAGAAATTGTGAAGGGGCGATCGGCGTCGCAATGTTTTGCCATTTCGATGTTCAAGGCCACATCTACATCAGGATAAATTTCGCCGTTGATAAATTCACAGTAAAGGCGAGAGGACTGAGAGACTTTCTCTCGAGTTTCTTTGCGTTCTTTCATTTTTGAAGAAGCGCAACCGGACATCAGAAAGACTGCAGACATTGCGAGCGAAAACCACTTGATCAAAGACATCCTTGTCTCCTCATTCTAGAAATTTTGGAACTTCACAGGCCCGATGAAACATGGGGCCGCTCAAAACGCCAACGGATCATTTAAATTTTTTGATGATCTCTTTAAAATAGTCGCCTCGCTCTTCGAAACTGTCAAACATATCAAAGCTCGAGCAGCCTGGTGACAGAAGAACAATGTCACCAATCCTAGACTTTTGGTAAGCGATCAAAACCGCTTCTTCAAAAGTTCCAATAAGGAATGTTTCCGAAAAATCGCCTAAATCTCGGTTGATGCGCTCTTTGGCCTCACCCACGAGAATCAAGGTCTTTACTTTACGTTTCACGACGTTGCGAAGGGCTTCATAAGATAAATTCGTGTCTTTTCCCCCAGCAATCAAAATAATGTTTTCTTCAAATGCATCCAAGGCTCGCAAAACCGCATGCACATTGGTTGCCTTTGAGTCATTGAAAAACTGGACCCCGCCCACTTTGCGAACATATTCCAAACGGTGCTGAAGACCTGTGAAAGTGTTCATGACTTTTTGGATGGCATCGTGCTTCGCACCATGTTCGCGGGCTGCTAAAATAGCTGCCATAATATTTTCAATCGAATGCTTTCCACGCATATGAACTTGAGTCGTGTCATAGACTTCAATCTCAGGGCCTGTTCGCACTCGGATCTCTCGACCCATGTTCACAGCTCCACCGATGTTCATGATCTGAGGCTCCAGCGACGCTTTTCGCGAAAAGTAAAAGATTCTTCCGCGTTGAACTGCTGGATCTCGAGCCAACTCGACAACGGCGTTGTCATCAGCATTGAGGATGCTGGTTGTTGCTTGATTGGTGTTCTTGAAGATTCGGCGTTTAGCATTGACATAATCTTCCATGGATCGATATCGGTCCAAATGATTTTCGGCCAAATTCATAAACAAAATATTCTGCGGAGTGAAGGTCTCACAAAGTTCCAGCATGTAGCTGGAAACTTCGGCGATCACCACTTGAGCTTTGGTTTCTTGCCGCAAATAATCAGTCATTGGGTTGGCCATTGATCCTCCCACCCAGCAAGTGATTCCAGACTCTCGCAAAAAAGCCTCAATCAAACGAGCTGTTGTCGTCTTTCCATTTGTTCCAGTCAGTGCAATCACCGGCTCTTTGATGAATTGAGTGACGAATTCGAACTCTCCAGTGATTTTTATTCCCTGAGAACGTGCGTAATCAAAAATCTTTAGCTGGGAAGGAACGCCTGGGCTCAGGATCACCAAGTCTTGTGCGAGAAAAGTTTTGGGACTGTGACCACCAAGATCAAGCTTCACTGGCAGATCTCCCAAGAGCTCCAGCTGAGTTGAAAGCTCCGGCTTGGACTTGTGATCCGTGATTGTCACTTGAGCCCCTTGAGCATGCAAAAATTTGGCTAAAGACACTCCCGTTTTTCCAAGACCGACCACCAAGATTTTCTTATCTTTTAATTCAGAGACTTCTGTGAACATTTACAACTCCAACTGACATGTTAATGACTTTTCAATTATCGCAGCTTCAAAGTGCTCAAGCTTAGAACAGCGAGCAAAATAGAGATGATCCAAAATCGCACAATGATTTTGGTTTCCGTCATCCCTTTCAATTCATAGTGATGGTGGATGGGTGCCATGCGAAATATTCGCTTTCCCGTCGTTTTAAATGAAATCACCTGGGTGATCACTGAAAGCGCTTCAACAACAAAAACTCCACCAAGCAAGATCATCAAAATTTCATTTTGCGTGAGAACGGCCATTGTTCCTAGAAAACCACCAAGACTGAGCGATCCGACGTCTCCCATAAAAACTTGGGCTGGAAAAGTGTTGAACCATAGAAAACCAAGTCCTGCAGCAACTACAGTGGCTGCCACAGGTGTAAGTTCCCCTGCTCCTGCCACGTGAGAAATTTGCAAATAAGCCGCAATTTGATGGTGACCTGCCACATAAGCAAACAATCCCAAGGTGGCAGCTGAAATCATCACAGGCACAATCGCCAGCCCGTCCAAGCCATCAGTTAAATTGACTGCATTGGCGGTTCCGACAATCACCAAGGCTGCAAATGGGATGTAAAAGTAGCCTAAGTCCCAAGAGATGTGTTTAAAAAAAGGAAGTGTCAGCAAAGTGGATAGATTAAACCAATGGACCAAAGCGAAAATTGCAAAGCCAGCGATTAAAAATTCGCCGGCTAAGCGGACTCGGCCGGAAAGACCTTTGCTGTTTTTTTTGCTCACTTTCAACCAATCATCAATGTAACCAATCACTCCGAAGCCCCAGGTGATTGTCAGCACAGCCCAGACTAAAGCATTTTGAACATCCACCCAAAGCAAGCATGGAATCATCGTGGAAATGAGAATCAGACCTCCACCCATAGTCGGGGTGCCAGCTTTCTTATGATGACTTTGCGGACCATCTTCGCGGATGGCCTGGCCGATCTGATAACTTTGCAAGCGGCGAATGAAATAAGGTCCCCACATCCAACAAAGGAGAAATGCGGTAAAAAAAGAAATGAATGTTCGAACAGTGATATAGCGAAAAACGTTGAAAGCCGAAATCTGGTCAGCCATGGCGTAGAGAAGTTGATAAAGCATCTTCTGTTTAGTCTTCTTTCTTCAATGAAAAATCCAAAGGATCACAGGCCATTACAAAACGTTCTAGTTTCATGCCACGAGAGCCTTTGACCAAAACTGTATCCGAAAGCTTTAACACAGAGGCCACTTCAGATGCAAGAGAATCTTCGTAAGACTCCGAAATTATTGATTTTTTTGAATATCCAGAAGCCTTTAATCCAGCTTGAAAAGCCAGCTCATCAGGGCCGTAAAACCAAATACTATCTAAACCGGCGTGTCCAACTTGTTGACCTAACTCGAAATGGAGCTTCTCAGTCAGAGTCCCAAGTTCAAGCATTTGAGCGAAAACTCCTACTTTTTGTCCAGCAGATTTTAACAGTGGAATGTTCTCAAGTAAGGCCTTCATACTATCCGGATTGGCATTGTATCCATCAAACAAAAGCTCAGCACCTGATGTTAAGTGCACCAACTGATTTCGCCCCCAATTGGTTTTGCATCTTGGCAGGGCTTGCCAAATTTCCGCGGGCGACATTCCACAAGCCAGAGCAACTGAAGCTGCAGTCATAAGATTAGTTAAGTTTTGTGCTCCAAACACGGAGACGATTGCTTGACCGGCGCCGCCGCCAATATGGCCTTGCAAAGAAATCGTCTTCATCGTCAATTCTTTGATCTGCAAGAATACATCAGCTTGCTCATTCAAACTGGAAAAAGTAAGAATTTTTCGAGCCTTTGGAAAACTGTTTCCAGACTTCGAATGCATGCGGGCAGTGTAGGTGTTGTCGAGATTATAAATTCGAACCGCTTCGGATTTTGCAAACTGATAGATTTCCTCTTTGGCATCAGCAATTTTTTCAATCTGGCCAAAATGCTCGATATGAGCTTGGCCGACCATTGTGCAAACGACGATATCGGGCTCAGCAATATCACACAAAGTCTGAATCTCTCCGACATGGTTCATTCCCATTTCAATCAAACTGACTTGGCTA
>JAYTZS010000024.1:0-6531 GCA_043741885.1 Bdellovibrio sp.
TTTCTGAAGTTAGGAGTTTTTGAATGAAACATTTATTTTTAGCTGCCCTCGCCTTTCCATTGATCACTTTCGCTAGTGGCAAAGAAGTGAGTTGTCAACTGAAAGATCTCTCGACTTGCAAGGATTGCGAAAAACGGATTCCAGTCTCCTGCGAAGACCATCTGTTTAATGGTTCTGTCGATTGGAAGACGAAAGTTTCTCAGGCCGCTTGGCTTGTCTACAACTCCAAAACTGGAACTGAACGCCTGGTGACTTCTGAGAGCAAGACTTGGCATCTCCAGGATTTCAAAAATCGCCAAAACTGGAAGTCATTGGCGCAAAAATCGAAAGTTCAGGTCCTTCCGGAAGAAACAATCAGTTTGGATCACGTACGAATCTCGGCGGCTTCAGCTCTTTACACGGGT
The DNA here is from genome assembly GCA_043741885.1 of Bdellovibrio sp. Lineage (GTDB taxonomy): Bacteria > Bdellovibrionota > Bdellovibrionia > Bdellovibrionales > Bdellovibrionaceae > 21-14-0-10-47-8. The sequence continues at coordinate 405 of JAYTZS010000024.1, forward strand.
CAATCGGATATGACCGTGGTTCAGATGAAAGCGCAAACCTCCGGTCGAACGGTCGCTTCTGCCGGACAAGATCCAATTGCCGGTGGTGTGAAGCGAGCGCAGAGCAAATCAAATCAGAAATAAGTTATGAACTTTTTTTTAGGAGCGGATATGAAGGTTTTTAAATTTGTGGTGACTCTGCTGTCGGCGGCAATGACAGCATACTCTCCGGTCTCAATGGCTGCCATGGATATTGCGCAGAAAAATCAATTCAATCGACGAATCAAGGAAGAGTACGTCGGCAACGGAAAAACCTACAACGATCTGTATCAAGAAAAAGGCTTTCTCTTCGACGCTCGCACCCGCAGCGCGCTCGAAACCTGGCTGACAGTTCACGGCAGCGAAAAGGTCACAGCCCCGGAAGCCCAAATAATCAAAGACAAAAATGGCCACGAATCCGTGAAATTAATCGTCTCTGCCGAGGGCAAAACTCTCGCCGTGACTCTGTCTGAAACGGATCCCGAAACTGTCGAAATCAACGGTGTCAAAATCCCGCGTTACGAGCTTCCGGCCATGGGAACAGTGCTGCAAAGATTGGCCGAAAAAGATTCCAACTTCAAAGGCCTGTTTCAAGCGGTCAATTCAGCCAAACTTCCACCTCCGAAAAAATCAGACATGGTCTCCTACCACCATTTCGATAAACTTCCGGCTCTGGCCAAAGTCGAATACATGATGAGACTCCGCCAGACCTTGGAATCAGCTCAACAAGTGGTTAGTGAAGCCAGAACACTATCGGCGCAGTCAGAAAAGCCGAGCTCCCACTTCGTCTTCCATCCCCTGTTTGTCAGCCTTATCGCGCAAGCAGCGGTTGCAGTTGGAGATCGCTGCTACGTCGCCGGTAATCTGAGCATGTACGAAAAAAATTCGCGTTTGGAATGCTCAATTAACCCCTCGTCCTTTGATAACAATTCTTTACCAGCTTTCAACAAGCAATGTGATAGCAACGAAGGCGATGTGGCCTGCAACCCCCTTTTGTATGGAGCACAATCCAACGGAAAACCTCACTGTGTAAGGTCTGGAACTAAAGATTTTACGTTGAACGCAACCGCTCACTGCAATAAAAAGAGTCCGCTCAGTGAGAGCACAGATAAAAATTCTCGAAATCAAGATTACGAGCGTATTTTGAAAAGTTATTACGCTTTGAAGAATGGAAGCAAGGAAGCTGAAAAAATAAAAGATTGTTTTGATGCTAGTCACAAAGTTGCTGAAACCTGTGTTAGTTTCTTTCAGCCGCAACTGGATTCTTTTGCAAATTTCATTCAAACCGCCACAGAACTTTGTGGACCGAACAGCCCACTTGCAACCGGAGCAGTGGGCACTCCAGACCAGCCAAAAACTTGCAAGGAGCTTTTGACTCGTGCTCTGGAACTAAAAACATTTTTGCTCTCAGTGAACATACTGCCTCGACCAGTTAAACTCGTGGATATCGAAGAACAAGCCTGTTTAAGACTTAGGGGCGCAAAGTGGAATGGGAAAGAAACAGCTCGCTCGTGCTCTTGCCCTGACTCACAACCTGCTGTTCCCGGTGTTGATCCTGATGGAAAGGGCTATGCCTACTCTTGCCCAGTACCACTCCTCCCTTCTCCTAAAGAGTCTTGCAGGAAAGAAAATGGAGAAAAGAGCTACAGCTTCAAATGCTCGCCCCTTCCATATTTAATTGCCGGCGGTATTTCATTGGCACTCTTATGGCCGAAGGATAAGGACAAGCCACAGCAGCCTCCGCTCGTGATCCCTCCAGTAGCTAAGGATCCGATCCCGCGCCCTCCACACGATCGGCATAAACATCCGTTGCCGAAGCTTCCAGTGGTTGACGTTCCGGTGCCTCCGACGGCGCCTCCGGCAACACCTCCGTCACCTCCGGTCGTCGTTATACCACCACCCGTACAAGTGCCACCAGCGCCGCCGGCGCCTCCTCCTCCGGCACGTCCGACCAAAGAGGGTGGTGAAGGGACTAGCCCAGGTTCCAACGACGGAATTCGAACCAGTAAATAGATTTTTATAGTTCGAAGGAGAAGTCCTTCATCAAAAGATCAGCCACCGGATTTTCTAATTTCCGGTGAGCTGAGATCAGCCAAAGCTCTTCATACTTAGTTCCTAAGTTTCCAATTTTTACCAGAGTGCCGGCTTTCAAATTTGCCTGCACTGCATTTTCAGCGACGACGATCAGGCCCTTTCCGTCGGTGGCCAGAGCTTTCAACAAACTAGTGTCTTGGGTTTCGGCGATCAGATCGACTTGAATCCGCTCGCTTTCCATATAATGGTCGATCTCGTTTCGCACTCTGCTGTGAATGGTTGGCATAATGAATGGCTGGTTTTGCAAGCTCTGCGGAAATTTTTCGATCAAATGGGAGAAGGCCGGCGAACCACACACAATCAACGGCCACTGTGCGAGAGATTTGGCATACAGTTTTTCTGTCGAAAGAGCTGGAGGAGCTGTGTTTGAAATCACCAAATCCAAACGATGGTTCATCAGGTCTTCCATCAGCTCGGGCCCTTCGCCTTCCAAAATGGTCACTTGGCAATTTTGAAATTCGAAAGCCTTTTCCATCACAGCCTTGATCAAACTTTTTGGCACACTGTCCAGTGCGCCGATCTGCATTTTCATTTTCCTTGGAGTCGCGCGCCCGTTCACAGCTTCAAACAGCTCGTCACCTAAGCGAAAAATTTCGTTGGCATAGCTGAGAACCAGCTGGCCTGTCTCGGTCAGCAACAGACTGCGATTTTTTCGTTCGAACAAAACATGTCCGATGCAGTCCTCGAATTGCTTCAGTTGCATGCTTAAAGTTGGCTGACCCAATCTCAATTTAAGAGCCGCTTTGGAAATACTTCCTTCGGTGGCAATGACTTTGAAATAAAAGAGGTGATGATAATTCAGCTGATTCACAGATGAAGTCTTGTCTAAGGTGTGTAGAAAGTCAGCAGGTAATACTGCGTGGCTCGATAGAACTTGGCTCCGTTTGAGCTAATGAAGTTCTCTGTTACGGCTAATTTTGAGTAGATTTTTAGTTGATTTCTGAAAACGCCTCAGTTTTGCTTAGGTTCTGTGGCGTATTTCCACCATGAGTTCAATTTGGCTCGCCTGCCTTTGAACTCACCAACCAAGGATTCCTGAATGGAAAAAGCCCGTCGGCCGTTCAAAACATTCTGGCTATACGGTGCCATCGGGTCAGGTCTTGCTGGGCTTATTGGCTGCGGCACCGGGTCTCATCCCAGTCTCCGGCGTGATCATTCTTTCACCGTCGCTACTTACAATGTCGAAAATTTGTATGATACGACTCATGATTCGAAGCATCCAAATCCAGTCTACATGCCGCTCTCCGAGAAAAAAGAAAGCTCGACCCACCGCGCCGCCTGCGCGAAACTGATCTCAGCTTTTTTCAAGGAACAGTGTCTTCAGTTGGACTGGAGTGAAGACAAATTGAAATTAAAAATGAAGCGAATTGCCAACACTGTTTTTGCGATGGGAGACAATGGCCCGGATGTCTTGATCCTGCAAGACGTTGAAAACCGAAAAGTTCTCAAAAGGCTGAACGAAGATTTTTTAAGTGCCGCCGGTTATCACACCGCAGTTCTCCTTGAGGAAGCCAATGGCAAGGAGCTTCAGCTGGCAGTGCTTTCAAAATTACCGCAAGATGGCCCAGCGGTTCTGCATGAAATTCCTTTCGCCCCGGACCCATCCGAGGCTCATTGGCGAGTGCCCGATTGCAATGGGATTTTAGAAGTTCCTTTGCAGCTGCCCAATGGAGAGAGAATGATTGTTTTTGATTTTCATTTTCCAACTGGAAATTCAAAAGTGCAAGAAAGGCAAGATGCGGCTCTGTTCTTGAATAGTCTCAAAGCTCAAAAAAATAAGACCACCGTGATTGTCGCCGGCGGAGACAGCCAAGTGAGTTCCCAAGAGGAAGCCCGCACTCACATTCAAAAACAGATTTTAGCTTCGGAATGGGCGACAAGCCTTCGTGGCTGCAAAGACTGTGAAGGCACGGAACTGAAACAAAACACCTGGTCGTTCTCAGATCTTTTGTTGTTTTCTCCATCCATCGACACCGACGGAACTGCGCCGTATGTAGTTGCAGAGTCAAGTTTGCAGATTTTCAAAAAGGGCATCTATCAATTGCATCCCGATCAAACCCCTGCGTCCTTTGAAGGCACTGATGAAGGCCTGGTTGAAGGCACCGATAAAGGTTCAGTGGCAGTGGGAGTTTCCTCTCACTTGCCAGTGCTCACTGAGATTCGACCGCGCTAAGTTCGGGTATTCATTGTCGCTTGTGTTTTGAGCAGAACCAAAAATCGAACCGGGATACCACCATTTTTAAAAGCGCTCTGTGTCTGAAGCGAAAAAGACGGGATTTCCTGCAAACTAGAAAGCAAATTCTGAAACTGAGATTCGGACACCAACAAGCCTATTTTTGAGGGCTGATAAGTCAAATCAAGTTGCTGCACCAATTCGGTCGTTGTGAAATTGGCCTTCATCCTTTCGCCGTAAGGAGGATTGGACAAAATCCAGTTCTGTCGATTATCTTTTTTTGGGTGGAGAATTTCAGAGCTCTTAAAAACATCTTGCTGCTGAAAATGAGAGACCACTTCTAACTTTGCAAAATTTTGTGTAGCGCGCTCAACCGCAGCTGGATCCGAATCCAAGCCAATGACTCTTTCGAAAAGAGCTGGAAATTTGGCATAATTGCTACGCAGAGTGAAACTTTTGAGAATTTTTGGCGTCTGGGACCATTCGAGAAACGCGAAATCGGTGCGCAAAGTCGGCTGGTACAAAGTGGTAGCTTCACGCAGCAAGCTCCCCGTCCCGCACATTGGATCGATCAAGCTAATTGGCTTCAACTCAGAGGGGCTCGCCGATCCCACCAAAGTCCGCGCGCAGTAGGCCGCTAAGGTCTCGCGCAAAGGAGCTGCTCCCTGGGACTGCCGCTCCGATCGCTTGTGCAGGTGAGTCCCCGTCGCATCCAAACTGACCGAGCAAATATCGCCGCTCATGCGAACGAACAAAGTTTGCGAAGCCGTTTCGTGGGGCTGACCAAACACTTCGACCAGAATCTGCTCGATCCTTTTTTCGTTGTTTAGCCTTGATTCTTTTGCCGACACCTGAAAGTCCAAATGCAGACCTTGGAGAAAAATATTTTTTTTCAGCTGCGAAAATTGTTGGAACATTTTTGGAAAATCACGAACCTTGAATTCTTTCAGTCGCAGCAAAATTCGGTTCGCCAGCTTGAGGTAAAAATGCAGCTGCAGGCCAATGTGCAGCGGAGCCTCGATTATTATGCCTCCCAGCACCTGCTCAACAATCACCAAGGGGTTGGAATGTGTTCGGCCGTCGAGTTCAATTAAATAGGGCCACACTTCTCGTAGCTCTTGTTCCAATTCAGACTCAAAATGAATGTTGGTTCCGATAAAAAATTTTGTCATAAAAAATGAAGAGCACTCCTGATAAGAGACAGCACAAAGGACCGACGGCAAAACCAAAGCGAATATCCAGTGCATCAGTCAGAAAACCAACACTTAAATGCATGATAACGATCAATGCTGAAGAAATTCCAACACACCACGAGAGAGCTTTGGCCACCGAGTGAGGAAATAGCTGGCCAATCAAGGACATCATCAATGGATAAAACGGCGCCATCATCAAACCAGACAAAACCAAAGCCGCAGGGTGAACCAAAATTCCAAAAGTCAGAAATGAAAAACTGAGCGCCAAGCTCCAGTAGAGCTGTTTTTTCAAGCCCACCGGGGGCACCCAAAAGGTAAAAAGGACACGTCCAAGGAACAGGCAAACGAAGAATCCCGCAGTGCACCAGCTGGACTCTGTCAAAGTCGCAGCGTACTCTCGCCGCAGGTAAAGTGCGATGCGACTGGAAACTAGAATCTCGCAAACGACATAAAACGCCAACATAAAGGCAAAATAAATTTGCTGAGCCTGTTGAGAGCTCGGGTTGAAGTCGATTGGAGACTCGATTTTCTCGTCCGCAATATCAGGTCCGAAATAGGTCGAAAGGAAGACCAATCCGGAAAGCGCAGCGGTGGCATAAAAAGAAATTCTCCAGAGATTTCCTGAGGCGGCCAGCCAGGAGATCAGGTT
>JAYTZS010000025.1:0-6518 GCA_043741885.1 Bdellovibrio sp.
GGTTTGGGTGATTCCGGCACCAGCCCTCTTAGGTTCTTGGCAAACTGGAACAGTCGTTACAATGTCTGGAACAGCCAATACGGATCGAATTTTGTTTACCGTTGTCAACTGGAACGCAGGTGCAACTTCAATTCCAATAGGAATGACTTATGGTGGACAGGCAATGACTCAAGCTGTATCTCGTGAAACCACAGCTTCAAGCTATTATACGGGAACAGCTATCTTTTATCTGAAGGAGTCTGGAATCCAGGCAGCCACCAGTACCACGATTGCAGCGGCTTGGCCAAATGGAGCGCCAGGACCCGTGGCCTATTCATCAGGAGTATTTAACAATGTTCTGCAGTCTTCTCCGATCAATGCTGTGAATGGTGCACTCAGTACGAGTGCCAACACTTTGACAACCACCGCTGCCAAAGTGGCCAGTGGAATTGCCATCGGTGGCGGTTCTATCGGTGGAACTTCGCCTGCGGCTTACAACTTCACATCCACTGGCTGGTCAGCGGCTTCCAATCAAACCACTGGCTGCGGTGGTGGACCGAATCAGTGTTCTTTCATAGGTGGCTACGTCACTGGTGAAACCGGTGGAACGGAAACTTTAACTTCGTCGATGACGACGGCTCAACGAATTGTCGAAGTGCTCGCGACCGTGAATCCGAATTAAGCAAGGAGATTAGATGGGCTTTAAGATTCGAAATTTTCATCGCATCGTTTTTTTAGCAAGCTTGCTAGGTAGCTCTTTGGGTTTGGCTAAAAGCGAATCTGTTGCTGGTCGAACGACCTACACTTTGATTGACAATCTCACACACAAGTATGAGCACAATCTCGAGTGCGAATTGGCTGTGGCTGTTTCGAGCAATCATTTGGAACTGCAAGTACTTCGTTTAGATCCACGAAAAGGCGTGTACAGCGTCAATTACTTCACCCGCTCGCCCGAGTTTTTTTCTAGCTATGGAATAAAAATAAATTTAGATGAGCTTTTCCAGATGGATGGCGCTCCCATTTTGGCAATCCAGTCCTCTTTCAATCTAAGAGATTCGCATTATGATCTGATTTTAAAGGCCACAGTCGTTGATCCGATTTCTGGAACCGAAACGATTCGTGAGCGCACCTTTTCGCTTGAAAATGAGTTCTTCAAAGACAATCCGAAAAAGTGTTTGAAATAAAAAAAGCCGAGGATTCCTCGGCTTTTTTTATAAACTAAGGCTAAGTCGCCCCGTCTTAATTCCTAGATTTAATTCCCAGCTCTAATTCCCAGAAACCGTCGCTCGAATCCGTCTCCACAAAGAGCCGGCAAAGCTTGTCTTCGCATCCACTTTGCGTTGGATCAGCTCGTGCAGATCATCCGGTGAAATCGCGCCTTCCATGGGCTCCCCGTCAACCAAAACCGTTGGCTGCGAAGTCACTCCAACCCGAGCGGCGAAATCCAAATGCTGATTCAACAGAGCTTGATGCTCACGGTTGAGAAAACATTTCTTGTAATCCTCAACATTAGCACCTGATTGAGAGATGGCTTTCTCAAGCGCTGCCTCGTCTACTCCTGGAGGATTTGTCGCATACAGCTCTGCAAATTTACGAAAGTCTTTTTTGCCTTGGCTTTGCGCACACAGAGCGGCTTCTGAGATCATTCTCGAGTCCCGGTCCGTTCGCGAGAAGAGAAAGTTGAAACCCACTTTAACATTGCCTTTGAACTTCTCTTTTTCATTTAAGACGTCTTTCAAAGCATCACGACAAGGACCGCAGACGAAATCTCCAAAGTACAAAACAGAGATGGGCGCGCTGGTCAGCCCCCAGATCGCTTCCCATCCTTCTGGAACATCCACTTTGAAAGTGGGCGGAAATTCGTGAACGAAAATCTGACCTTTCAGCAAATTTTTTGCCACATATTTTTCGATCAGAACATTTTTTCGTTTTTCCAGTGCGATATTTTTCATCGATTCCAGCTGGCTTGGATTCACATCGGCTTTTTTGATGTTGGAAGCCGCCAAGAAAGCTTCAAATTCAGCTTCGGTCACTGGAGTGTCGTCAGAAGTGATGTGCTTTTTGATGTACTCTTCAATCTCGGTATTTTCGGACTTGGCGGCGTCCAAAAGGGCTCGGCGAACCAGGATTCCCTTCAGTCGATTCAAGTTTTCTCTGTAAGCTCGAGTGCGCACCAAGGCCAATTTCACGCTGCTGATGTCGACATCAGACGTCTTCACCTGTTGATCCCCCCACTGGGCAATCACGTCTTTGTCAGGCGCTGTCGGCTTAAACACCACTTTGTTTTTAGGATTTAAAGTGATTCCCCAATTTTTCGCCAAATCTGCAATTGGCTTTTTCGGTTCTGCCAAGAAAATATCCAAAGTCGCACCCGCAGCGGCTTTGCTGTCGTCAGTGAATTTTCTTAAAACATATTCAATTCGGATCAAATTTTCTTGAACAAGCAGGTCAGCATGAACGGGATTCTGGTCTAGAATTTGTCCAGTCGAGACAGTTCCGCCCTTGTACGTCGCGTACACATCTGGGTTCGAAGCTTTCTCCAACTGAAACTCGACAGGACTTCCACCCAGGCGAATGGTTTCGTGCTGAGAGCCGCAGCCGGCAAGTAGCCCACTGAGACTAAGACAGATGCCGAGACCGTAAAGCGAGCGAATATTCTGTGATTTCATTTCGTTATCCTTGTTGTAGGAAAAGCATAGCACGATGGAAAGTCGCTGTGAAAAGTGAAACTACGAACTCCGATCAAAGGTCTAGTCGAGAGATTTCATGTGTGGAACCTATGAACAAAAAGCGAACCCAACTCATCCTCAAAGGTCCAGTCTGAATGTGACTAATTCCTCGTAACTCTTAAGTATTTTCACATTGTTAACGATAAGTGAAACATGAGGATTTGCCACAAAGGCACGAAGCCTTTTATTTTACGCGCATTATTTTTTGGAATCATTTTGATTTCAAGTGTGTTCGCGTTTGCGCAAACGAAAAATAATTCTGACAATTCTTCTTTCAACGCCAACGAGGATCTTGTTCGCAGAATGCAAAACATGTATTCTCCCGTTGAGAAATCCAACGCTCGAAATGTCATCATCAACGATCAGTCTCTTGGCTCCAACAAAAATAAAAAGCGGCCGCCACCGACAGATGAGACTTTGATGTGTCTTTCACCGTATGAAATGAAAGTCAAAATTCAATCTGCATTTACATCGAACCGTCAGATCCGAAGTGTAGTGACTTATTTTGTAGAAGTGCGCGAGGGAAACCCAGTCTTAAATATTCCTTTGTTTCCGGTCCCTAACGAGAAAGCTGCTCCGATTGGAGAGTTGCATTCCGGCGACATCGTCAAAGTTGAAGACTCCAGTGGTGATTACATCGAGAAATTGAAAGCAGACCGGAACGGGCAAACAATTTGGCGCAAAGTGACTTTGAAAAATTCAGACAGCAATCAGGAGCGACAGCTGTGGTTTCGCTACAACTGGAGAACTTTGTACACTTTGACCTCTTTGGATCAACCTTTCGAGATGACCATGAGAATGGCCAAAAACATGGTCTCTCAACCTTTGTACCGTGAGGCCGGATTGTGGACTCCGAGAGATTGCACCTATGACCCGACGGTGTGTGTGACCCAAATTGGACCAACTTCTCGAGTTTATTTGTTGGATATCCAAATGAAGCGAGTGGAAGTCACCTATCGAAATTCAGAATGGTATTCTGTTTTTTATAAATTGGGAGTCGACACCTTAGATGACAATCTCAAGCGCAGCCAGGCCAATGGTTGGGCTTCCTCTAGTCAGGCTTTCCGAAGAGTCGATCAAGTTCCAGCTTATTTATTTATGGCCGGCGAGCCACGCTTTGAAGATTTCTTGCCAGAAGATGAAATCCGCAAAAATGAGTCCAATCTTTTCCTGCTCAGCAAAAATGGAATGGATCCAGTTCGCCGTCAGCGAATGCTCGCATCCCTAGGACTTTCAGAGAGCAAAATGAAAGGTCTTTCAAGTATTTTTGATCTCAGTCTGCAATATCAATCGATCGTTGGCTTCAATCATATCGAGCTAGATCAGCCTTTCGCAGGCCCAAAATATACAGAAGAGGCAGTTAAGCTTGGAATTCAAGGATCAAGTAATCTATTCGTGGATTTAGAGGTTCGTGGTGGAGTCGATGTCAGCGTGACAGCAGCTTCGAGCAACGCTTCCATTGGCACGAGCTACTTGATCGACACCCAAGAGTGGCTTGTTTATACTTCTCCTTGGAGTCTAAATGAAAATCCACTGAAGTTTGGAATTGGTGCTTATTACATGTCGATGATCTCGTCGCAAACTATCGGTGGCTTCCGTGGATTCGTCAGTGCTCAAGCGGAGATGATTGTGGAAGATGAGCGCTACGCCTTCGGACTTCGTTACGCGCCAGTTGGACAGGATTTCAATATCAAATTTGAAAATCGATTGATTGGCGCCAAAGCACTTTACAAAATGGATTGGAAACGTCACGATCGGCATGTGGAATTTTCAGCCGACTACACAGATCTTTTTTACAGAACTCCAGGTTCTGGCGCGGAAACGAAATTCAGAACTCTCGGAGTCGGCCTGATTCTTCCGATTGATTTCTAGGTGATGGGATTTACTTTTTTTGACTTCATGACCAGTCTAATTTTTGGTGCCGTCGGAGTTTACTATTACCGTCTGGGCAAAAAAAATCAGAATTTCACAGTGCTCACCATTGGCATTGTGCTTTGCCTGATTAACTTTTTCATTACCAATCACTTCGCACTGATGCTCGTCGGCGGAGGCCTTTGGGGTTACGCCTATTACCAAAACACTTAAAAGGGCTTAAGCCGCCTTGCTTTCTATCCGCAAGTCTCGGCATTCTTCAATATTTACAATGACTTGAAAACTGATTGAACTGGCAGGCCGAACCTACGCGCAGCTTCCTTCAGATTAGGTCAATATATGCTTGCATCCCTCTTGAGGCTCACGGTAATTGTTTGATGTTCTGTTCGTCGAATATAAGTCGGAAATTGGTCCGACGTTTCTACCAGGCGCCGTAAATGCCTGTCTATTTGGGGGAATGATGAAGTCAGTAGTTCTGTTCACAGTTCTTTTGTCGCTTCAAGGTTTCAGTGGGACAGTTTTCGCAGCTCCAGATCACGCTGCTTTTCCACAAGGGCCAGACGCTCAGCTTACTCCAGGCGATGTTTGCCACAGTCCGACAGCCTACCGGTACCCAGAGCACGTTCCCTACTGCGCTCGTAATGTCGAAAGCCAACTCAAAAGGGAAATCATTGCTACCTACGACCGCGAGCGTGGTTTTTCAGTCGCATCGATGCCGCGTGGTCAATTCAAAATTGATCATTACATCCCTCTCTGCATGGGTGGAAGTAATGAGAAAGAGAATCTTTGGCCTCAACACGAATCTATTTACAACATCACAGATCCAATGGAACCGGCACTTTGCAATAAGATGGCTGCCGGTCGAGTTTCCCAAGCCAAAGCCATGGAGATGATTCGTCTAGGAAAAGCGAACCTGAGCCAGGTTTCTCAGATTCTTAAACAAATTGAAGCTCTTTAGATTGAGATTTCGATTTAGATTTCGATTGAGCTTAAATTTTTAGAATTTCTCAGAAGTTGCGGATTCAGAATGAGCTTTGGCCCAGCGAAGCCAAAGCTCTCTTTTTTGCGCGGTTTTTTGCGCCGTCTTGTCGGTATTTTTTCCTGCACTGTTCTCTTTTTCTTTTTCTGAAGCTGCAGCCAATTTTTGATGATTCAGTTGTTCCAAAGCTAAGATGGCCGGCTCATGCATTCGATTGTTTTTTTCTCGGAGCGCTTTGAAAAACAGTGCTGACTCCCGCGGCTCAGGAGCCACTGCCAGCTTGGCAAGGATCTGCTCTCGCACCCACAGGCTTTGATCTTTGCGAAAATTGTGTCGAGCTCCCATTTCTTCCCAAAGCAGGTCTCTTGAGGAAGCATCTAAATCAGGTTGCAAAGCTTCAACTGCAGCTGATCGAACCACCAAAGCTTTGTCATTCAATAAAAATAGAGCCGCTTTTTGCGCCGTTTGTTTGGGCTGAGTCTGCATCGCCACGAGACTCGCGTTTCGCATATACCAAAGTGGCGAGTGAAGGGCCTTTTCTAATTCGGGCAAGGCAAGTTTCGGGTTGAGCTCCGCTGCTAAAGTCAGAGCTTTCCACCGTGTCTGCATGGATTCAGAATCGGATTGAGACAGCTTGATCATCGAAGGAAATAACTCTTGAGATTTTTCCTTAGCTATTAAAATTCTATTTGGTTCGGGCATTGCTAGAAGCTCGAGAGCAGCCGATGCAACAGCTGCTTGAGTGACCTGAGCAGACAGATTGAATAATAAATTTACAGATAAAAAAGCGGCGATTAAACCTGGAGTAAAGTTCACAGATCACTCACTTTTTTTAACGAAATTTTCAAATTGTCCCATTAAATTCTTATCTTCATTGCTGATCGAATCGAGCGCGACAGCTTCCTTCAAAAGTTTATTTTCGTCAAAACCGGTTCCCAAAGCTTTGTCTGCGTCAATCT
>JAYTZS010000026.1:0-2245 GCA_043741885.1 Bdellovibrio sp.
ATCCGAAGCTGCTCTCCGACCCTCGAGAGCTTTTGCTGTTGGCAAGCTCGATGAAAAATCCGGAGCTTCAGAAGTGGTCTTGCGCTCTACTTCGCTGCATTCATGTCTTTGTACATGCAGAGAATGATCTTTTTTCTTCTTTTTCAGAAGACATACAAAAGCAGATCCTGGCTCCTTTTCAAAATTGTATTTATCATGAAGGCACCACGGGAACGACATTTCTGAAGTCTTTCGATGAAAGTGCAACGCAGCCGATTGCGCTTAAGGGGTTCGAAGCCAAGCCATTCAAAACATCAACAAGCACAGTGATCAAACTTTTGGCCAAGCCCCATGCTCTGGCGATGAGCGTGTTTGACAAGTTGGGAGTGCGTTTTGTCACTCACTCGGTGCTAGATACGTTTCGAGTTGTTCGGTTTTTGATCGAGGAAAATTTAATCAGTTACCCACACATCATGCCGGATCAATCCACCAACAATGTGTATCCCGTGGAATTGTTTATTCGGGCCTGTGCCGAACTTGCTCCCAAGGCCGAGGGGCAGTCGGAAGATCAGTGGGATCAGTTTTTTATTGATTTCTTAAAATCTCATCGGAGCGAAGGAGAGTTTCTGCGCAAAGAAAACTCTTTCTCGGGAACTGATTATCAATTTATCAAATTCATTGCTCGAAAGCTGATTCGCATTCAGGCTCCGGGACAAAAAGCTGATTTTTCTTTTTTCTATCCGTTTGAAATCCAGATTGTCGATCGTGACTCGCATTTAAAAATTCTTTCGGGGCCGTCGGAGCACCAAGCTTACAAGGAACGGCAACGCCAAGCTGCAAGAAAACGAATTTTTCCGGAGCAATCGTGAATTCAATTATTTCCTTGGCTGTTTTTTTTGCAGCTTCCTTGCGCTCGCTGGTGGGCTTGATTGTCTTCGTCCCATTCACTTTGATTTGGAGTGCAGTTGCGATCGTAGAGGCCTTCTTGATTCATCATCACAACCTAGAATCCTGGATCATGTCTATATGGAGCCGGATCAGTTTGCGACTGTTTGGCATTCGATTAGAAATTTCAGGGTTGGAAAATATTCCCGACACAGGCTGTGTGTTGCTGTTCAATCATACCAGTTTTTTTGATATTTTTACTCTTCAAGCAGCTTATTCTGATTTCCGTTTTGGTGCAAAAATTGAACTGTTTAAAATTCCCTTGTTTGGCGAAGCCATGCGACGATTCGGCGTTCTGCCGATTGCCCGCGGACGCAGCGAAGAAGTATTTAAGCTTTACAAAGAGACGGTCGTTCGAGCTCACAACGGAGAGAAGTTTGCACTTTCTCCTGAGGGTCAGAGAAACGATCAGGAGAGCTTGCTGCCATTTAAGTCAGGACCATTTATCTTTGCCATCAATGCCCAAATCCCGCTGGTTCCAGTGGTCATTCGAGGCGCTCACATGGTGCAACCCAAAGGTCAGATTTTACCCAATAAAGATTGTTGGAGACGGACCATTCGAATTGATTATCTCCCACCCATTTCTAGCGTTGGAGTTGAAATCAAAAGCCGGGGAGAGCTGCAAGAAAAAGCTTTTCAGGCAATGAAGCCGTTCTTTAATCAAAGTCCCATTTCAGAGGCTCAGACTTTGTTGTTCTAGCAGCGAGGCTGATTTTCCCAGAATTGGTTTCCAGTTCGATCTTAAGAATTCCTGGCTGGGGGCTTGAAAGGTCTCTGATTTTCAATTGCAGGGCCATGGTTTTCTGGCGCGCTTCAATCAAGTGAGCCAGCTGATCTATTTTCAGATAGGCCGAAAAATTTTGTCCCAAATTAAAGCTTCGTTGAGAGCCGACATAGAGGGTAGAAGAGTCGTCAATTAAAACTGGATGGTTTTGATTTTTGAACTCGGAAAGCTGCCGCCAAGATTTGCCGTCGGTGGTCAGAAAAATTCCTTGTGCTGAGACGATTCCAACTCGAGGATTTTTTGGATGAAAGGACACGGAGACAACTTCTCTTTTTAATAGATCATCAATCGTCAGCGCACCCACTGGTGACGTCTCTTCAACATCCCGCAGATGATCTTTTTTCCAGTACACAGAGCCATGGCCGGAAATTTTTGATAGACTCCACAGCTGATCTTCGCTTCGAAGCAGGGTCAGATTCTGTCTAAGCAAAAGTTTTTGCGAGTCATCGCTGACAAGGGATATTGCTAAATTTGGTTTTGTTTTCAAAGCTTGGACCTGTGATAGGGGCAGTCGCTTTTGATCTTGTGTAATCAAGT
>JAYTZS010000027.1:0-6508 GCA_043741885.1 Bdellovibrio sp.
ATGAAATCGGTCAGCAAGAATGGGATCTTTTTAATTTGAGTGGGTATTTTGTGTAGACCCGCTTCTCAATCGGGGCCAGACAGGTCTTCGTAAGTCGCGAGCCTGGTCCGTGCATTATTGAGTTCAGTGGCGCGACTTTACTTGTGCTTGGGTACATGCCCAAGTCTTTAGTTTATCTTTACCCACAAGTCGTCGCTACTCTGTAATTATGATTTATAAACGAATTTAAAATTTCAAATCAGGTATATTTCATCTGACTGAGATGTTGGTAAAGATAAAGTCTTTAGTTTGGTATGAGTTACTGCATTTTGGTAAGTTTGTGAGCGGCAGCCTTTTTGCAAGCAGCATGTTGTACACAAGTTGGTTTTTTGTACTTTCATTCAGCAATGTGACTGACCTACAAAAAGAAGAAAAAGGGTGTCTAGTTTGAGCCTGTCTAAAGGATCGACAATATTCTCTCAACTTATTTCATTTTGTGACTTATCAGGCAGCATGAAAGTCCGATAGAATAGCATTATGAGCAAACCTACCCGCTACATGACAAAGGAGAAAGCTTCAATTGAGATTTACGGACGCAGTGGCAACATCATTGCGAACTTGCGAAACCTCAGCATGACAGGCGCTTGTTTGGATTGGACTCAGGATGATGTTGCTCTGGAAAAAGGCGATTTGGTGCGGTTGACAGTGATTTTAAAAGCACTCAATCGCCGCCACGACCTGAGTGCCGAAGTCGTTTGGCGTGAAGGAAATGCATCCGGAGTAAGCTTCATCAAATCGGATGAAGTTCTAGAAAAAATCATGGATAGAAATTAGACTTTTCCTATTTTTGCAATCTGATTTTACAACCACGACCACTCGACAAGTGCTAACCATGCCGATAATAAAATCACCAATCCACATGCAGTTTTCCAGTTTCCAGTGATTTTTTTCCACGAGATTTGCGAGGCCGCCTCTTTGTCGCTTTTCAATTGTTGCTGGTCTTTTAATCTCTGAGCCAGGCCTTGCAATAGTACGATTCGGTGAGGCATTGCCAGCTTGTAAAACTGGATTCCCACAATCATTTCAGTTTTTCCAAAAGGCTCCAGTCGCGTGACCAAACCATAGCACGCCATTTGATTGTTTGAATTCGAAGAAGCCACCTGAAATTCGATTTTAATGAACTCACCAACAATCGGGCAAAGCTCTAGATGAGCTGTAAAGGCAAGGCCTGACAGTGAGATATTTTTAATCTCGGTGCCCTCTTCCCAGGGAATTTGACGGGGACCAGCGACACGGATCAAAGTGTTGTCTTGAGGCTGGAGAATGTACCTGGGCAATCTCGAGTGATACTTAGCGAGTGACTGTGTCATGTATATTCTTATCGGCTAAAGTCGAGTATTCACTTAAGTCAGAAAGCAAAATTTCTCTCTTTTTCATTGGGCCATTTTTGTTCTAGAATGAGACAAACAGATGACAAGCAGATGACAAAGATTAAATAAGCAAAAGACCAACCTGACAGCATGCCCAAGCGAAGAAAATCTATGACCAAAAAGACTGAGACCAAAGCCCTACCCAAAGTCAAAAAACCGAGAAAACCAAAAGTTCTGGAGCATCCGCTGTCCTCGGCAGTTGAGTTTACCAACCGCGAAATTGGTTGGCTGAACTTCAACCGACGTGTTCTTTTTGAAGCTGAAGACAGTCGCACACCTTTGCTGGAGAGACTGAGATTTTTGAGCATTTGCAATTCCAATCTGGATGAATTTTTTATGAAACGAGTAGGCGGCTTGAAGAGACAAGTGGCCTTCGGAATTTCGCCGAAATCATCAGATGGTAAGACTCCGACTCAGCAACTGACAGACATTCGTGGAATCGTGGTGCAAAATCTCAAGGACCAAGCCCTGACTTTCGCAAAAGTGCTGAAGCCAGCCCTCAAAGAAAATCACATTGATCTCAGTCGCTGGGCTGATCTATCTGCCAAGGAAAAAGAATCGACTCAGAAATATTACGCTAAAAATGTTTTTCCAGTTTTGACTCCTCTATCGGTGGACCCTGGACATCCGTTCCCTTTTATTTCCAATCTATCGACCTCTTTGGGAGTGACACTAAAGGCACCTAACAGTGAAGAGAAGATGTTTGCACGAGTGAAAATTCCACAGGTTTTGGCTTCTTGGGTGAGGGTTGAAACAGCGAATCCTCTGGAATACAAATTCGTATCTTTGGTAGAAGTGATCAAAGAGAATCTCAGTGGATTGTTTCCCATGATGCAAGTTCTTGAAGTGATGCCGTTTCGTTTGACTCGAAATGCGGATATCACAAGAGACGAAGAAGATGCTGAAGACCTTTTGGAGATGATTGAGGAAGAACTGCGACTTCGCAGATTTGCAGAAGTGGTGCGCTTGGAGCATGGCCCTCATCCAGATCCGTGGATGCTGAAGTTTTTAATGGAAGAGCTGGAGCTGGCCGAAGACGACATCTATGAATTGCCCGAAGAATTGGATTACACAGGTCTGACGACTTTAGCCGATCTTGTGCTGCCAAAATTGCGTTATGAGACATGGGCTCCGATTGTGCCGCCTCAATTTTCAGATGAAGACCCCACTCAGATTTTCAATGTGATCCGCCGTCAAGATCAATTGGTGCATCATCCTTATGAAAGTTTTTCTGCGACAGTTGAAAAGTTCATTCGAGCGGCGGCCGAGGACCCCAAAGTTTTAGCAATCAAAATGACCTTGTATCGAACTGGCGACAACTCTCCGTTTATTAAGAGCTTGATTCAAGCGGCTGAGATGGGAAAGCAAGTGGTTTGTCTCATCGAGCTCAAGGCAAGATTTGATGAAGAGCGAAATATCTATTGGGCTCAATCTCTCGAGAATGCGGGTGTGCATGTGGTCTATGGAATTGTCGGGCTCAAGACCCATGCCAAAACAGCCCTTGTTGTCCGTCAGGAAACTGAAGGACTTCGCTGTTATGCTCACATCGGAACTGGAAATTACAATGTCTCAACGTCAAAAATTTACACTGATCTGGGGCTGCTCACGGCCAAAGAGGAAATCACTTCTGAACTTGTTGAGTTCTTTCATTATCTCACAGGGCGTTCGCTGAAAAGTGATTACAAATATTTATTGGTGGCGCCCATCAACATGTTCCTTCGTTTCAAACAAATGATTGAGCGAGAAATGGAACATGCTCAAGCAGGAAAACCGGCACAGATCATAGCAAAAATTAACAGCATGGAAGAAAATGACATATCCATCGCTCTCTACAAAGCTTCTCATGCGGGCACCTCCGTGGAGATGATCGTTCGGGGCTTTTGCTGCTTGCGACCCGGGGTGAAAGGAATGAGCGAGAACGTGAAAGTCATCTCAGCTATCGGACGCTTTCTCGAGCACTCGCGAATTTTTTATTTTCGCAACGGGGCAGCGGATCCGGTTGATGGCGAGTTTTTCATTGGCTCAGCCGATTGGATGTACCGAAATCTGCATGCTCGGGTCGAGTGTGTGGTTCCTATTTTGGATCGAGCTCTTAGAGAAAAAGTTTGGGATATCTTGCAAAGCCATCTCAAAGATCAAAGGCAGACCTGGGATATGAACTCAAATGGTGACTACATTCTCAGAAAGGGAACAGACAGCGGAGTTCAGCAGTACCTGATGACTGCGACCAAACAAAGATCTGTTTTTATTGAAGAGGCTTCGGACGGAAGCGGGACTGGGATTGAAAGCATATAACATGAGGATGAATATGAGCTGCAACAAATGAAGTTAATTTTGTTCCGGCACGGAGCTGCTCTCGATCGCGACCTTGCAAAAATTCAACACCTCGATGAGGCTCAGAGGCCCCTGACGGCACGGGGCCGAGAGCGAACTTTGAAAATGGCGCGAATTTTGAAAGCCTGGGAAGACAAAGTAGATCTTATTGTGACTTCGCCCTTGGTGCGAGCTCAAGAAACAGCAGATATTTTATTTCATGTGATGAAGTGCTCAGATGTGACTGTGTGTTCTGAATTGGTCCCATCAGCGCCACCAGATGCTTTTGCCCAATGGCTAAAAACCCATTCGAGAAATGCCCTCCGAGTTTTAGCCGTGGGTCATGAGCCCCATTTGAGCAATTTCGCTAGCTGGGCAACGGCTGAAATAGCAAATTCTTTTCTAGAAATCAAAAAATCTGGAATGCTCTGTTTGGAATTTGAAAACTTGGCAGATGTCAGCGCAGGTTCGGCCACTTTGGCCTGGCTTGTTCAGCCCAAACTTTTACTGAAATAATCAGCTCTCCGAGCCATAGACCATAACAGCCCATCCTTTAGCCCCACATGCGGGATCAGAAGTTTGCCAATACTGGCTTGCCGCATGACTGTTTGAATCATCAACGCGGCTGGAACGATCACGTCGGCACGGTCATGACGCATTTTGAGCTTTTCGATTCTTTCCTTCATGGTCAGCTTCTGCAGCTTCAAAATGATCTCACTCAATTCAGAAAAAGTGAGGAAAGTGCGGCTTGTGTTCCTCAGTAGAAGCGGTTTGAGCTTGCCCAAGCTTTCCAAATTTCCACCAGTTCCAATTGCGAACTCAACCGAAGCTCCCGGGCCATGGGAGCGAATGAAATGAGTCAGTGGGGCAAGGAAATCCCCAATGACCAAACTGAGCTGAGACTCACTGAGTTTCTTCTTTTTCATCAATTCCAAAGTACGGACTGTGCCAAACGGAAAGCTTTGCGTGGCGGTCATCATTCCATTTTCAGAATAGGTCAGCTCGACACTTCCGCCACCCACGTCAATCAGAAGGGCATGGTGAGTGTCCAATTGGACTTCGTGGCGGACAGCTTCGTGAATCAGTCGAGCTTCTTCCACCCCGTCGATAATCTCGATTGGGATTTGGCTTTTACGACGAATCAAATCAACAAATAAAATTTGGTTTCGAGCCTCTCGAAGCGCGCTAGTGCCGACGGCGCGAATTTGACTGACTCCGAATTTTTCACAGACCTCTTTGAATTTCTTGAAAGTTTGAGCTGATAGCTTGAAATTTTTTTCTGAGATCTTGCCGTCAGCGAAAACGTCGGCTCCGAGACGAATCGGAAAGCGGTATTTTTGAATCAAACGCATTCCGTCACTTGAGAAGTCGGCGATCACCATTCGGATCGCATTGCTTCCAATATCAATCGCAGCTAACCGAATGTGAGCTTCAGCCAAAAAGCGAGCGCGCACATTGGTCAAAGTTTTCACAGATGTTCGTTTGGCTCTGGGGGAAGTCACGGCCTAATCATGCGCACGGTCAAGTCTGAGACGCAAGTCAGATTGTTAGGGTTTGGTTTTTTTTCTCGCCAGCGCTTGCAAACTTCTCTACCATCGGATTACTTAGAAATTCTGAAAGGCCTTCATGGAAAGACAAGTCGACAGCCAAATTGATAAAATTAAAAATCTCATCTTGTCGATGGGTGGCTGTGTAGAAAAAGCCCTAGACGAAGCCATCCAAGCTTTGATTCATCGAAAAATGGAAGCTTTTCAAAGAGTTCATGAAATTGAAGATCAAATCAACGAAGGTCATATCAAGGTCGACCAGGCCTGCATGACTTTTTTAGCCAAGCAAGGCCCCGTCGCTCGCGATCTGAGACTGATCATTTCAATTATCAAAATCAATTCTGACCTGGAACGAATGGGCGATCAGTCGGTGAACATTGCCTACACAGGGAAGGACTATTTGACTCGAAAGCCGATTGCTCAGCACCTTCCAGATATAGAACAGATGTCAAAGTTAGTACGTCGGATGGTGAAAGGCTCTCTGGATTGTTTCGTTCGAGAGGATGAGAAGCAGGCCCAGCAAATTTTGCTTATGGATGATGAAGTGGATCGTCTCAAGCACAAAGTTTTCACTGATCTCACAGCTCATATCAAACTCAATCCTGCGGATGTGGATGCTGCGCTGGATATTATTTTGATTGCACGAAGTTTAGAGCGACTGGGTGATCACGCAACGAATATCGCTGAAGACGTGATCTTCGTTTCGACTGGGAAGGACGTTCGGCATGGTGGAAAGTACTCCTGATCTGCCAGCAGCTCAAGTGTTAGTGGTAGAGGATGAAGCTGCTATTAGCGAGCTCATTTCACTTTTGCTCCGTCGGCAAGGCCACCAAGTTCAGGAATGCACAACTGCTGTCGAAGCCATCGAACATCTGACAAAAAAATCCTATGATCTGCTCGTCCTCGATTGGATGCTACCTTACATGAGTGGCCTCGATCTGCTTAAAAATTTTCCAATTTCTAAAATTCCAGTTCTGATGGTCACGGCTAAATCATCGCCTGCGGATATTGTCCAGGGCTTGGAAGCTGGGGCAGATGATTATGTGACCAAGCCGTTTGATCCGGCTATTTTTTCGGCTCGAATCAAAGCTCTCTTGAGGAGGGCTCAACTGAAAAAGCAAACGGCGCAAAATAATTCTGAAATAATAAAAATTGATCGAATGGAATTGAACTTGAGCAGTTACGACGTGAGCTGTGATCAGGAGCCCATTCATTTGACGCCTTCGGAATTTAAGATTT
>JAYTZS010000028.1:0-2242 GCA_043741885.1 Bdellovibrio sp.
CAGATGAGACTGGCTGTGATCAAACGTACAGTGGAGACATCGTGGGTATCTAAGGTTTCCATTCTAAGCACCGAGTAATCAAGCAAAAGAGAATTCAACGAAATTCCACCATTGTAAGTCGCAACTTGATAGCGAGTGACCGGCATCGAGGTTCCGCCGATAATAGAATCATCCAGTTGGGTTTCGTCTCTGTAAATGGAGTAGCCAATGTTGAAAGTAGATGGTGAGACGGCGGCGCCGACTCGCCCCAAACCTTGCACCAAACCAAAGTCCACCCCGCCTTGGAAGATAATTCCCTCGATTCCAACTCCGGCTTCTGTTGGGACTGCCGAGGGGTTGATTCGAACTTGGTTGCTAGTTGAAGGATTGGTCGAAGCAGGTGAACTGCTACCGCCCCTGCAGTTGCCTTCAGACATATAACATTTTAGATCTGAGACGGCTAAGCTTGGAAATGAGAAAAAAAGTGGTAGTAGCAATGAGTAAAGCAATGAGAAAATTAATGAGACTTTCACTTTATTTTTCTAGGAACTGGATGAGGACTTCGAAGTGATCATTCAGAGTGACGATTTCATCGTGACTACCACCGACGTCCGGATGAAAAATCTGTGATAACTTTTTTTTTGCTGTGCGAATATCTTTGATCACGAAAGAACTTTCCAGCGGGAATCCATTTTCAGAAAAGTAACCAAGTGCTTTTTCGACTTCTTCTGGAAGTTGAGGTACCTGATGCAACTTGCTCGTTTTGTTTTTCCCTTTTTCCTTCCCCTTCCCCTGCTTCATCTCTTTGATTCGCTGCTTTTGCTTTTGATACTGCTGCTTGCGGTGATCACCCTGCTTTTTTTTCAGTTGATCCAGAAATTCAGTTTGAGATGCGCTAATAGGGCGAGCGGCTGCAGCTTGAGTGGAGGCCTGTGGCTTAAATTTCGACCTGGACTTATTCAAGTCTAAGCCTGCATCCTGAGGGCTACTGGCAGCAATCTCTTTTTTGCCATTCAAAAAATCAGCCTGGCTTTCTTTGACTTGAAGAAGCACAGCCCAAATGTGTTTGCACAGCTGGCCTTTTTTTCCGATGGGGCAATTGCATTGAGAACTGAGATTTGTGCTTTCAAAGGATTCTGTTTGAATTGAAACTTTAATCGATGTGGAGGCTTTGATATAAGCTGAAATTTCTAAATCCGATGGCCGAGACAAGCGAACAAGGCCCTTACCAGCCAGAGAAGATCCGGCACTGCGGGCTTCAGGCTTGAATGAATTAGCAAAGTCATCAACAGCACTCATTTGATTTGGCTCCAACAGGCCAAAGATTACCTCTGATGGAGGCCAGGTACAAGCTTGCTAACTGTCTTAGGCGGGAAAAAAATCCTTCACTGCTATTGCTCTTGAATCCCATGGGCGCGAGAGACTTGGCATTCGCTGTCTAAGAGTATCGAAAACCGGTGGGTTTCTTGTTTTTCACAGCTGGCCATAACGACCGCAGTATTTTTCGAGGCAGGTGCCGCATCGGTTTCCAAAAGACATTTCGAATACTGGTTATTTGTTTCATGGTTGAAACTTTTGATGACCTGATCCTCACTGCAAGAACGCGCTTGAGCTCCAAGCGAAGCCATCGTCACAGAAATGGCCGCAATCATATTAAATGCAGTCGAACAAACAATTTTTCGCACTCTCATTCTCATTTTCTTCTCCTAGTCAGGTTGAATCGCCCAAAAGATAACACCTAAAATTGGAGAAATCCTTGGAAATGATTTCACGCCCCAAATTTTACGTGTCAATTTTTTCGACAACCATGAAGTCTTTTTCTAAACGGCGAATTTAGGCGACTAGAATGATCTGAGATTGATTTGGCAAGTCCGGCTGATAGGCTTTTCAGGTGGGCGCTCCAAGGCTTCGCCCCAAAGCGATCGCGAGACAAGTCGAGGAAATTTTCAAAAATTAAAAGATCGCGACTCTGCGGCAAAGCTATTGAGCGAAATAACCGGTCAAGAAAAAAGAAATTAAATAAAAAAAGTGGAAAATGTAATTCACTAGAAAGGTAAGAATGATCTGAAATACGAACAGTGAAATCAGCTGTGTTAATCATAAATAATAATATATTTATAGTTAAATTTATAGTTCGATTTATGGTTCAACTCGAAGTGCAGGTGAAGAACTCTCTCGACTTTAGCTTAGGTTTGAATGCAAATATCTATGCTAAGTGCCTCGCGCGAATACCAAGCCTCGAAAGAACGTCGCCAGAAGGAGC